>NZ_LIQY01000176.1:1123-9530 GCF_001418495.1 Streptomyces pathocidini
ACGCCCTCATGGCCCGACTGCGGTAGGCACCGCGCGGGACACCGAAATCCCCCGGCTCCTCGAAGGAGACCGGGGGATTTCGCGTGTGCCGTCAGGCCGTTGGGCCGCTGTGAGCCGTCGGCTCAGCGCTGCCAGCTGTGGGCGCTGCGGAAGCCGCTCTGTCGCTCCAGGCGGCGCCAGCGGGCCGCGGAGCGGTGCGTGGTGACCGGCGCGTGGTCGGTGCCGGCCGCGGCGCGGGCGAGCAGCACCGCCGTGAGGGCGGCCAGCTCCTCGGGCTCGGCGTGGCCCTTCTCGACACGCAGGAGGTTCTGGGAACTCATGGGGGTCTCCGTGCCTTTCGTTACTGCGGGGGGTTGCCGTGCTTGCGGGAGGGCAGGTCGGCGTGCTTGGTGCGGAGCATCGCGAGGGAGTTGATGAGGACCCGGCGGGTTTCGACCGGGTCGATCACGTCGTCCACGAGGCCACGCTCGGCCGCGTAGTACGGGTGCATCAGCTCGGCCTTGTACTCCTTGACCATGCGGGCGCGCATGGCCTCGGGGTCCTCGGCCTCGGCGATCTGCTTGCGGAAGATGACGTTGGCCGCGCCCTCGGCGCCCATCACCGCGATCTCGTTGGTCGGCCAGGCGTAGGTGAGGTCGGCGCCGATGGACTGGGAGTCCATGACGATGTACGCGCCGCCGTAGGCCTTGCGCAGCACCACGGAGATGCGCGGGACGGTGGCGTTGCAGTACGCGTACAGCAGCTTGGCGCCGTGGCGGATGATGCCGCCGTGCTCCTGGTCGACGCCCGGGAGGAAGCCGGGGACGTCGAGCAGGGTCAGGATCGGGATGTTGAAGGCGTCGCACATCTGGACGAAGCGCGCGGCCTTCTCGCTGGCCTCGATGTCCAGCACCCCGGCCAGCGACTGCGGCTGGTTGGCGACGATGCCCACGACCTGGCCGTCGAGCCGGGACAGGGCGCAGATGATGTTGGTCGCCCAGCGCTCGTGGACCTCCAGGTACTCGCCGTCGTCGACGAGCTCCTCGATGACCTTGCGCATGTCGTATGGGCGGTTGCCGTCCGCGGGGACCAGGTCCAGCAGGGTGTCGCCCCTGCGGTCCGCCGGGTCGTCGCAGGGGGCGGCGGGCGGGTTCTCCCGGTTGTTCTGCGGCAGCAGCGAGAGGAGGTAGCGCACCTCGGCGAGGCAGGACTCCTCGTCGTCGTACGCGAAGTGGCACACGCCGGAGGTCTCGGCGTGCACGTCCGCACCGCCGAGGCCGTTCTGGGTGATCTCCTCGCCGGTCACTGCGCGGACCACGTCGGGCCCGGTGATGAACATCTGGGAGGTCTCGCGGACCATGAAGACGAAGTCGGTCAGGGCAGGGCTGTAGGCCGCGCCGCCCGCGCACGGGCCGAGCATCACCGAGATCTGCGGGATGACGCCGGAGGCCTTGGTGTTGCGCTGGAAGATCCCGCCGTATCCGGCGAGCGCCGAGACGCCCTCCTGGATACGGGCGCCGGCGCCGTCGTTGAGCGAGACGAGCGGGGCACCGGCCGAGATGGCCATGTCCATGATCTTGTGGATCTTCGTGGCGTGGGCCTCGCCCAGCGCGCCGCCGAAGATCCGGAAGTCGTGCGCGTACACGAAGACCGTGCGGCCCTCGACCGTGCCCCAGCCGGTGACGACACCGTCGGTGTAGGGCTTCTTGGCCTCCAGGCCGAAGCCGGTGGCGCGGTGCCGCCGCAGCGGCTCGACCTCGTTGAAGGAGCCCTCGTCGAGGAGGAGGTCGATGCGCTCGCGGGCGGTCAGCTTGCCCTTGGCTTTCTGAGCCTGGGTGGCGCGCTCGCTGGGGCCGCTGCGGGCCTCCTCGCGGATCGCGTGCAGCTCGGCCACTCGCCCACGGGCGTCGCTCGCCCCGGTGGGCGCATCGTCGAGAAGGGTCATGTACCGACCCTACGAAACGAGGCCTCGAAAACCGTCCGTCGACTTCTCACAGTCTCCCGACCGTTTTCCTGGAAGCCTTGGACAGAATCACCACCTCTACGCCCGAGTAGCTACGACCCGAGCGCTCGGGTGTTGTGAGGTCACCACAATCGTGGCTTGTCATGCCCTCTACGTTCACCGCTCGGAGACCGTACCGCCATACGGGTGACCCCCGGCGAACCGGGGGCCACTGTTCCGCAGCTGTCGGGGAGCTCCTGGGCCGGGCTCAGCCTCCGCAGTGGAAGCGGGCGTCGCCCCAGTCTGCGTGGTCGCCGCCGTTGCCGTCGCCGCCGTCCCCGACCACCAGGTCGACGTACTTGGCGCCGGACACGTCGGCGGTGAGCGACCAGGCCGCCTCGCCCTGCTTCTTGACCGGGGACTGCACCTTCTCCGTCCCGTCCGCCTCGACGCTGAACTGCACCGTGCCGTGCTTGCTGTCGTCCACGCCCACCTCGGCGGTGAAGGAGGTGCACCGGCCGCCCAGGTAGTAGCGGATCCTGGCGGGGGCGTGGCTGCCGATGCCCTTGTCGTAGACCTTCCCGGCGAGGGTCAGCCGCGGCCCGTCGCCCGCGCCCTGCTCACCGTTGGCCAGGTCCTTCTCCACCGGTCCCCAGCCGTTCTCGGCCGAGGTCCAGTCGATGTCGCTGGCCCAGGTGTCGGCGGTGGGCGGCGGCGGGAGGGTCCGTACGGCGGACTCGGCGGTGAGCCGCTTCCCCGTGGAGCCGACGCGGTAGGAGGCCGAGGAGCCGATCGTGTACGTCTTGTACTCGGCGTCGGCGGGCGGGGTGACCCGCCAGGTGACGGTGGCCTTGGAGCCCGCGGCCACCGAGTCGAGCGTGGCCGCGCCGTCCGCCTCGGCCTGCCAGCCCTCGGGGACGTCCAGCTTCAGCTCGACGCCGGCGGCCGCCTCCGCCTCGTAGTTTGCAAAGGTCGTGGTGACCTTGTTGGCCTGGCCCGGCTCCAGGGTCTCGGCGTCCGGCTCGACGGAGAGCGTGCCGCAGGCGGCCTGCTCCTTCGCCGGTCCGAGGTCGGTGACGGTGAAGCCGTCGAGGACGAAGTCCGCGCCCTCCGGAGCTCCTTCGAGCTTGCGCAGCCCGGCCCAGGTGTCGCCGCAGCCCGCCGTGACCTCCTCGCTGAAGTGGCCGGTGGTCCGCTGCTGCCCGATGGCCGTGGCCCGGGTCTCGACCGAGTCGGGCCTGCCGTCGGCGATCGGGTCGTAGCCGTCGATCCACTCGTAGGCGCCCGCGTGGCTGGACTGGTAGTCGAACTCGACCTTGTAGGCGCGGCCGTTCTCCATCGGGACGGTCCAGGGCGCGGTGCGGTAGACGAGGCCGGTGTTCTCCTCGTGCGCCTTGAGCGACTCGGCGCCGCCGATCACGTCGTCGGACAGCTTCCCGTTCCAGCCGGCCTGGGTGTACGGGGCGTGCTTCTGCGCGATGTGGGTGCGCGGGTCGGTGGAACCGCCCGCGTCGCCCTTGATGAACGGGCCCCAGCCCTGGTCGACGGCCTCGAAGTCCTCGTAGGCGACCGTGCCCGACTTGGCGGCCGGGGCGTTGGCGACGAGGCGCACGTCGTCGATCCGGACGGTGGCCGAACTCCCCTTGGCCGCCTCGACCTTGAGCGTCGCGGTGCCGTTCGCGGGCGCGGTGAAGTTGACCTTGGCCCGCTGGAAGTAGGTGTCGTGCCAGTCGCTCGCCGCGACCGTGTTCAGCAGGGTCGAGCGGTCGACGGAGACCTGCTTGCCGGCGATGGAGAGGGTGGTGCGCCGCTCCTTGCCCGGCTCGACCTCCAGCCACGCGGAGGCGGTGTAGCGCTTGCCCGGCTGAAGGCCGGTGATGCGCTGCTCGACGGCGGCGGTGGCGGAGCCGCTCAGCGCGGCGCTGCGGCGGCCCTGGTCGTCGGTGTCGTTGCTGACCGTGCCGGTCTTCTTCCAGGCGTCGAGCCCGGTGTCGTTGAAGCCGGGGTCGGCGACCTTGGTGCCTTCGCCCCACTGGGGGTCGGCGGCGGCGGGCGTGCGGCCCTCCGGGTAGAGGACGTACGGTTGCCCGGCCTGGGCCTCCAGCGTCACCTGTCCGCCCTTGGCCCTGACCGTGCCGGCCTTGACCCGGCCGTTGTCGGTCAGCTTGTAGACGGTGTACGCGCTGCCCGGCACGGCCCAACTCGTCGTGCCGCCGGACTTGTTGTAGTGGTACAGCTTCTTGCCGCCGTCCCAGGGCAGCAGGTAGGTGTCGCCGCTGAGCACCTTGCGGTCGTGGTCGTAGATCGCGCGCTTGCCGTCCTCGACGGCGCCGCGCAGACCGCCGGTGAAGGTGATGTCGTTGCCGTCCCAGCGGGTGATCTGCTCCTGCTGGAGGAACTTGGCGGGCAGGTTGCGCTGCCAGATGTTGTCGTAGAACTTCGTCCAGTCGGTCTCGCCGGTCCAGCCCTCGAAGTCGACCAGGGCCGTCTGGCCGAGGACGGGGTCGTTGTTCCAGACGTCCTTCTCGCCGTTGCGGATGAAGCGGATGATCTTCGAGTTGAGGCCCTTGTTGGTGGCGCCGCCGTAGTCGAGGTCGTTGGCCCAGTGCGACCAGAGCGAGGCGTGCTCGAACTTGTCCGCCCACTCGGTGGCCACGTTCCAGCCCTGCTTGCGCACGGCCTCCATGGTCTTGTCGGCGATCCAGCCGTGTGTGTAGTAGACGTCGATGTAGACCATCGACAGGTTGGGGCCGGTCTCGTCCCGCAGCTGCCGGAAGCGCTTCTCCAGGTCGCCGCTGGTGATGTCGCGGCGCTGGTCGATGTAGTAGCTCTGGTTGAGCCAGTTCCAGCCGGGCGCCTTCTCGTCCACCAGCTCCTCGTTGAAGTGGTGGGCCTCCGGGTAGGACTCGGTGGCGTTGACGTGGACGCCGAAGGTCGCGCCCCACTTCTTGCCGCTCTTCAGCAGCTTGTTGAGGTCCTCCAGGCCGCCGGCCCGCTTGTTGTAGTTGCCGCCGTAGTCGGGGTGCGCGGAGTCGTGGCCTTCGGAACCGTAGCCCTTGAGCAGCGCCATCTGCCCGAGGCCGTCGGTCGAGAGCGAGATCCGCTTGACGTCGTCGAGGGTGCGCAGGAACGGGTGCGTGGCCTGGCTGGCGAAGTTGAACGGGATGTGGGTGACCACCCGGTCCGGCGTCCCGTCGCTGCCGGGCGCCTTGATGCCGATGGTCCGGAAGGCGACCGCGCCGTCCTGCCAGTCGACGACCTTGTCGCCGTTGGCGTCGGGCGTGACGACCACCTTCGCCCAGGGCAGCTCCTGGTCGGGCTTGGCAGCGCCCTCCCCCCGGTACGTCCACTGCCCGGAGCTCACCCCGACCCGTACGGTCCCGTCGGCGTTCCTGCTGGCCTGGTGCCAGAAGCGGGCGTCGTCACCGCCGGTGGCCCCGGAGGGCTTGTCGTACGAGGAGTTGGACTCCACGGCGGCCGCCAGCTCGCCGGTGTTGACGATCGCGTAGGCGGCGCCCACCGGTGACGACTCGACCGGGGTGCCGGCGGTGACCCGGGCGAAGACGTCGGCGGTCCTGGTGGAGTCCGGGTCGAGCTTGGTGAAGGCCGTGGCGGCACCCTGGTCGGCGCTGGAGACGGACACCAGGTCGTGCCCGGGTACGTCGATGGTGCCGACGCGGAACTCCGCGGTGTCGCGCACCGCCTCGACCCTGAACGTCGTGGCCCGACCGCTGACCGACAGGCTCGCGTCGATCTCGACGCCGGTCAGGTCGGGGAAGGTCAGCGTGTAGCGGGCCTTGCCGCCCTGGACCACCGGGTCGGCCTTCGTCTTCACCGCGTAGGCCTTGCCGTTGAGGGTCACCGAGGTCACCTCGGCGGCGCTGCCGGCCAGCCTGGCCCCGCTCGCGCGGTCGGTGTACGCGACCACGCGCGGGAAGTCGTTGGCCACCGTGACCGAGAGCCGGTCCGAGTCGAGCACGGTCGTGCCCGCCGGGGCCTCGTACGCGGTGGCCGACAGGGAGGGGTCCGGCCGCGCGGCGGCCGGCAGGGCCGGACCCGCCAGGGTGAGGACGGCCGAGGAGACGGCGGCTATGGCGCACACCGTGCGGAATCTTGGCGACATGGGCCCTGGTTAGTCGCGCCGTCACCTGATAGTCAACGGACCTGGTGATTCCGAGCCTCGGCAGTCCAACAACCCTTCTCCGGAAGTCCAAGACGGCTTCTGGCGCCCGCGGCCCTCCTCCGTCCCGCGAGACGAGCCCACGTGCTCTTCGCGATGCTCCGCGACCGGCACCCGCTACGCCCCGACCCGCCCCGCCAGCCTTACGAGCCCGTGGGCCCTGGCGACTGGCGGCCCTACTCCTGCGGCTGGACCCCGGCCCGCAGCAACCCGTACGTGTAAGCGTCCTCCAGCGCCTGCCAGGACGCGGCGATGACGTTGTCCGCGACGCCCACGGTCGACCACTCACCGCTGCCGTCGGTGGTCGAGACGAGCACCCGGGTCGTGGACTGGGTGCCGTGCTTGCCCTCCAGGATGCGGACCTTGTAGTCCACCAACTCCAGCCCCGCCAGCTGCGGGTAGATCCGCTCCAGGCCCACCCTCAGCGCCCGGTCCAGGGCGTTGACCGGGCCGTTGCCCTCGGCGGTGGCCACGATCCGCTCACCCTTGGCCCAGAGCTTCACGGTGGCCTCGTTGGCGTGCGTGCCGTCCGGGCGGTCCTCGACGATCGCCCGCCAGGACTCCACCCGGAAGTGGCGCCGTGCCCGCCCCTCGACCTCCTCGCGCAGCAGCAGTTCGAAGGAGGCGTCGGCGGCCTCGTAGCTGTAGCCCTCCAACTCGCGGGCCTTGACGCGCTCGACGACCCGGCCGACCAGCTCGCGGTCGCCCCCGAGGTCGATGCCGAGCTCCTTGCCCTTGAGCTCGATGGAGGCGCGGCCGGCCATGTCGGAGACCAGCATCCGCATGGTGTTGCCGACGAGTTCGGGGTCGATGTGCTGGTACAGGTCCGGGTCGACCTTGATCGCGGAGGCGTGCAGCCCGGCCTTGTGCGCGAAGGCGGAGACACCGACGTACGGCTGGTGGGTGGAGGGGGTCAGGTTGACCACCTCGGCGATGGCGTGCGAGATCCGGGTCATCTCCGCCAGCGCGCCCTCGGGCAGCACCTGGCGCCCGTACTTGAGCTGGAGCGCGGCCACCACGGGGAAGAGGTTGGCGTTGCCGACCCGCTCGCCGTAGCCGTTGGCCGTGCACTGCACGTGGGTCGCGCCCGCGTCCACGGCCGCCAGGGTGTTGGCGACGGCGCAGCCGGTGTCGTCCTGCGCATGGATGCCGAGCCGGGCGCCGGTGTCGGCGAGTACAGTCGCCACGACGGCCTGGACCTGGGCGGGCAGCATCCCGCCGTTGGTGTCGCACAGCACCACCACGTCGGCGCCCGCCTCGGCGGCGGTGCGCACGACCTGCTTGGCGTACGCGGAGTTGGCGCGGTAGCCGTCGAAGAAGTGCTCCAGGTCCACGAAGACCCGGCGGCCCAGGGACCGCAGGTACGCGACGGTGTCCCGCACCATCGCCAGGTTCTCCTCCAGCGTGGTGCGCAGCGCCAGCTCGACGTGGCGGTCATGGGACTTGGCGACCAGGGTGACCACCGGGGCGCCGGAGTCCAGCAGCGCCCGCACCTGCGGGTCGTCGGCGGCCGCGACGCCCGCCCGGCGGGTGGAGCCGAAGGCGACCAGCTGGGCGTGGCGGAAGTCGACCTCGGCCCGGGCGCGGGCGAAGAACTCGGTGTCCCGGGGGTTGGCGCCTGGCCAGCCGCCCTCGATGAACCCCACCCCGAACTCGTCCAGGTGGCGGGCGATGGTCAGCTTGTCCGCGACGGTGAGGTTGATGCCCTCACGCTGCGCGCCGTCGCGCAGCGTGGTGTCGAAGACGTGGAAGGCGTCCCCGGGTGAGGAGGGACCGGTTGCGTCCGTCATGGTGATCTGACTCCTGATTCGGATCTCGGCTACCGGAATAGCCGGTTCCACCATCTCTCCAGGATCCCTCACGCTCCGCGTCCGGCATGGGTGGCTCGGAAACGAAAAGACCCCTCGCGGGTGCGAGAGGTCTGCGCGCGGGTCTGAGGACACGGTGCCCGCTCCGTACTGCGTCCTACGGTGCGGTCACTGCGGACCGGCGCGCCCTGCCAATAATCATGGCGAACGAGAGCACGGCAGCAGTCTCGCACGGGTTGCCCACCCGGCGGGCCCAGATCTCACAATGTGGTCGCCGACGGACCTGGCGGTCAGCCGGTCACGGCGGTTCGGCACCGCGGGGCTCCACCACGGTGGTTGCACGCCGTCGCGGCGGGCAATCTTGGGGACTTCGTCCCCAAACCCCTGTCCCGCGGGACGCCCCCTCGCGCGCCCCCGAACCTGGCAGGCCCAGGGGGCCGACAGAGGTCCGGTACCGGATCCAGCAGGCCCGGGCCCGGGTGGGCAGGGGTCTGGGGA
>NZ_LIQY01000177.1:0-1289 GCF_001418495.1 Streptomyces pathocidini
CGGCGCTCCCGGCGACGGCGGCGACGACGAGGTCCCCGTCGGGTCGTACGAGATTGACGGCCGACAGCCCGTATCCGAGGCCGTTCACGACGCCGTCGGCGACCGTCTGCAGGGTGTCGGCGAGGCTGCTGGCGGTGTTCAGATCGGCTATGACCGAGTGCAGCTGCTTCAGGGTGGCGAGCCGCACCAACGGCTCGGATTCCGTCTCCATCGCTTCCACCCCCCGAGACCTGACAGTCAACTCCAGGATCCTTGTCGTCCTATTGCCACCGCCACTGAATCACAGTGAGCTGCCCACTCGGTACACAGGGTCAGCAATAACTGCCTGCTGTGACCCAAGTCACAGCCAGTAATGGCGTGTTGATGCCGTGTTGGGCGGCCGCCCATCGGGCATTCAGGACACCCCTCCGACCATTTCTGGACGCAAATTCGAAGGGTGACAGAGGGACGGTGGCTGACGAGCACCTACACCCCGCGCCCTAGGACCGGAAGGCGCCTCCCGTCAGCCAGAGGTCCGATGCGCGGCGGTACGGGCGGGGACTAGCGTTCTGTGCGTGTTGCAGAAGACCGGTTCCCCCGACCCCTCTCACTCCGCCCCTTGCACCGCCCAGGTTCCGCAAGTGCCGCACGGCGGCGCGGCGATACCCCATCCTGATGGGGTGAGCGAGGACGAGTTCCGGGCGGCGATGTCCCGGCTGGCGGCGGGCGTGGTGCTGGTGACCGCCTTCGACCCGGAGGACGGCCCGCACGGCGAGAACGCCGGCATGACCGCGACCGCCTTCATGTCGGTGTCACTCGACCCGCCGCTCGTGATGGTGAGCGTTCGCAACGACTCGCGCATGGACGAGCTGCTGGAGCGGCAGCCGCTGTGGGCGGCGTCCGTCCTGTCGGAGGCCCAACGGCACATCGCGGGACGATTCGCCATGAAGGGCCGCATCAGCGACCGCCTTCTCTTCGAGGGCCTCCCCCACGACAGCGGCGAGGTCACCGGCGCCCCTCTCGTACACGGCGCCCTGGCGCTCCTGGAGTGCCGCACGGAGAACCGTGTGGTGGCCGGCGACCACACCCTGGTCATCGCCCGCGTCCTGAGGGCCCACACCCCGAGCGAGGAGAGCGGCCCACTGACGTACTTCCGGGGGCGGTACCGGAGGTTGGGATAGGCGCGGGGCAGGCGGCGGCCGAGGCAGCCGGGGCACGGCACCACATCCGCTTGCGCGCGCGTAGGCACCCGTTACCGAATTCGCGTACCCGCCCGGGGGCACCAACCGCAGGCGCGGCGGAGATCTGCG
>NZ_LIQY01000177.1:1317-1577 GCF_001418495.1 Streptomyces pathocidini
CGCGTACGCGCGCGTGGGCGTGGTCCGCGTACGCGCGCGTGGGCGGGCGTTACCAATCCCGACCCGAGCGGCCCCTCTTGGTGTCGCCGCGCTGCTTCTTCTCACGCAGGCGGCGTTCGTTGACGCCGCGCGGAATGCGGGTCGGGCGGCGCGGCTTCGGCGGCGGGGCGGTCGCCTCGGCGAGGAGCGCGGCCAGTCGTACGGCCGCGGCCTCGCGGTTCCGCCACTGCGAGCGGTGCTCGGCGGCCCGTACCGACACG
>NZ_LIQY01000178.1 GCF_001418495.1 Streptomyces pathocidini
GTTGAGGTCAAGCGGCGGGCATCTGACCTCGGGGGACGAGTGCTGCGCCCGCCGCTTGACCTCAACACTAGGGGCGCGAACAGGCCTGGTCCTCATGCCCTCGTACCGAATGCCGGGTAGCCCGGAGGATGACGCCGGGATGACGGGCGTACTCCCCTGGGTGGAGAGCGCTCCTCATGTCCCCGGGTCTTCCCTGAAGGGACGGCGCACCGACCCGGCCGGGCGCCTCTATGGCAAGCCTTTGCGGAGGGTGACTTCGATCACTGCGAACGGCTCCCCCACCGCATGGCCGGCCGATGGCGGCACCCCGTCTCCGCGCCCATCACCCGTACCTCGTACGGGTCTTCCTGCGCCTCCCGGACACCTGCCGGTCACCGCCGCTTCGGCTCCCGCCATCGCCAATCCCCCTTCAAATCCGTCCCCCTGACGGGCTGTTGAACGCCCGCCCGCGGGCCGGGAACACCGAACCGGCCGCTCCCGCCCGCTCTTCGAGCCTGCCACCCGCCACTGACAATCCGTCCCCCGACGCATGCGCGGCCTATGAGCACACCAGGCCGCCAATCCGTAAGCTGTGCCACGTCAGACGGACCGGGCAGCGGGGATGGACATGGCGATGATGCGGCTCCGGCGCGAGGACCCGCGTGTCGTCGGCTCGTTCAGGCTCCACAGGCGGCTGGGCGCCGGCGGCATGGGCGTGGTGTACCTCGGCTCGGACCGGCGCGGGCAGCGGGTCGCGCTGAAGGTGATCCGGCCGGACCTCGCCGAGGACCAGGAGTTCCGGTCCCGCTTCGCGCGCGAGGTGTCGGCGGCCCGGCGGATCCGCGGCGGCTGCACGGCCCGCCTGGTGGCCGCCGATCTGGACGCGGACCGGCCGTGGTTCGCCACCCAGTACGTGCCGGGGCCCTCGCTGCACGACAAGGTGTCCGAGGAGGGGCCGCTGTCCGCGGCCCGTACCGCGTCGGTCGGCGCGGCCCTGGCCGAGGGGCTGGTGGCCGTGCACGAGGCGGGGGTTGTGCACCGCGACCTCAAGCCGTCGAACATCCTCCTCTCCCCCAAGGGCCCGCGGATCATCGACTTCGGCATCGCCTGGGCCACGGGCGCCAGCACGCTGACGCACGTCGGTACGGCGGTGGGTTCGCCCGGCTTCCTCGCGCCCGAGCAGGTGCGCGGCGCGGCCGTCACACCGGCGACGGACGTGTTCGCGCTCGGCGCGACGCTGGCCTACTGCTCGACCGGCGACTCGCCGTTCGGGCACGGCAGTTCGGAAGTCATGCTCTACCGCGTCGTGCACGAGGAGCCGCAGCTGCACGGGGTGCCGGACGCGCTCGCCCCCCTCGTACAGGCCTGTCTGGCCAAGGATCCGCAGGAGCGGCCGAGCACGCTCCAGCTGTCGCTGCGGCTCAAGGAGATCGCGGCGCGCGAGGCGCACGGCATGGTCGCGGAGGTCCGTCCGCCGGCGCCGCGCCGGGAGGTCGAGCGGCCGTCGGGCGCTGCGGCGGAGGAGTACGCGCGGCAGCGCACGGAGCGGGGCCCGGCGGGCACGCCGGCACCCCGCGGCCAGACTCCGCGCCCGTCCGGGCCGCGTACGGGAGGCTCGACCTCGCGTATGCCGGGGGCGCGCTCCGGACCTCGCACGCCGGTGGCGCGCGACGGGGGGCGGAACAGTGGCACGCGGCCGGGTGGGCGCACCACACCGGTGCGGAACCCCGGGCCGCGCACGGGGGGTTCCCGGAACACCGGTTCGCGCCACCCCACAGGGGCGCGCAACACGGCGTCGCGGCCGGGGCCCGGCGGGCGGCGGCCCGGAGTCAACCGGCGGCTGCTGCGACAGCGGCTGATCGTCTTCGTGGTGGTCACGCTGCTCGTGGCGCTGGGCATCGCGGCGGCGCAAGGCTGCCAGGGGCCCATGAACGGGCTGGGGTTGGGGGCCGGCGGGGCGCCGACCGCCCCGCACGGCCCGACCGACACGTCCTCAAGCGGGATCGCCGACGCACCCACCAGTCCGGTCCCCGACACGGCCACACCACCGCGAGGAGCCGCGGCGGACTGAGGCCCGCCGGATTCGCGACGGTTGAGCCGCCCACGGAGGTGCCGGGCCGTCGGTGTCCGGCGTCGCGGGCCACGCCACCGTGGGGCGCCTGTGGCGGACCGATGCCCGGCTGGACTCACAGCAATCGTCTGCCGGCTTCACGGCAGTTGTGGGCCGGACTCACGGCAGTTGTGAGACGGGCTCACGAGAGTTGTGGGGCGGGGTCGCGGGAGTTGTGGGGGCGCCGGGCTCAGGCGTGGGGGTGGCCCGCCACCGCGTAGAAGGCGACCGCGGCTGCGGCGCCGACGTTCAGCGAGTCGACGCCGTGGGCCATCGGGATGCGGACCCACTCGTCCGCGGCGACCAGCGCCTGCCGCGACAGGCCCTCGCCCTCCGCGCCGAGCATCAGCGCCACCCGCTCCAGCCGTTGCGGGGCGGCCTCGTCGATGGCGGCGGCCTTCTCGTCCGGGGTCAGGGCGAGCAGGGCGAACCCGGCCTCGCGCACCGACTCCAGGCCGCGCGGCCAGGTCTCCAGGCGCGCGTAGGGCACCGAGAAGACCGCGCCCATGGAGACCTTCACCGACCGGCGGTAGAGCGGGTCGGCGCAGTCCGGGGAGAGCAGTACGGCGTCCATGCCAAGCGCGGCGGCGCTGCGGAAGATGGCGCCGATGTTGGTGTGGTCGTTGACCGCTTCCATCACCACCACCCGGCGCGTACGCGCGAGCAGTTCCTCCGCGGTGGGCAGCGGCTTGCGCTGCATGGAGGCGAGGGCGCCGCGGTGGACGTGGTAGCCGGTCACCCGCTCGGCGAGCTCGGGGCTCACCGCGTAGACGGGGGCCGGGACTTCGTCGATCACATCGCGCATCACGTCGACCCACTTGGCCGAGAGCAGCATCGAGCGCATCTCGTACCCGGCGTGCTTGGCGCGCCGGATCACCTTCTCGCCCTCCGCGATGAACAGCCCCTCGGCGGGCTCGCGTTTGCGCCGGAGTTCCACGTCCGTCAGGCCCGTGTAGTCGCGCAGCCGCGGGTCGTCGGGATCGTCGACGGTGATGAGATCAGCCACAGGGTGATACTGCCTTGTCCTTGATGTGGTGCCAACGGGCCCGGGTGGGTTGGGGTACGAGGGACGCGGTGCCTACGAGTCGGCGGGCTCGCGGCCGGTGGTCCTCGCGCCGACCGCGACGACCTCGCCGATCACCACGACGGCCGGTGGCCGTACGCCCTCGGCCCGTACCGTCTCCCCCACGGTGGCCAGGGTGGCGTCCACGCGGCGCTGGGCGGCCGTCGTGCCCTCCTGGACGACCGCGACCGGGGTCTGCGGCGAGCGCCCGTACGCGATGAGCGCCTCGGCGATGGCGCCGATCCGCTCGACGGCCATCAGCAGCACGAGCGTGCCGCGCAGCCGGGCCAGGGCCTGCCAGTCGACCAGCGAGCGCGGGTCGTCGGGGGCGACATGGCCGCTGACGACCGTGAACTCGTGGGCCACGCCACGGTGGGTGACGGGGATGCCCGCCGCTCCCGGCACGCTGATCGCGCTGGAGACGCCGGGCACCACCGTGCACGGAATGCCCGCCTCCGCCAGGGCCTCGGCCTCCTCCATGCCGCGGCCGAAGACGAACGGGTCACCGCCCTTGAGGCGTACGACGGCCCTGCCCGCCTTCGCGTGCTCGATCAGCGCGCTGTTGATGGCCTCCTGCGCCATGAAGCGGCCGTACGGGATCTTGGCCGCGTCGATCACCTCGACGTGCGGCGGGAGTTCGTCCAGGAGGTCGCGCGGGCCGAGGCGGTCGGCGATCACGACATCCGCCTCCGCGATGAGCCTGCGGCCGCGCACGGTGATCAGGTCCGGGTCGCCCGGGCCACCGCCGACCAGGGCCACGCCGGGGGTACGGGAGCGGTGGCGGGGGGCCGCGATCGTGCCGTCGCGCAGCCCTTCGACGACCGCGTCCCGCACGGCCGCGGAGCGGCGGGGGTCGCGGCCGGTGAGGACGGCCACGGTCACGCCCTCGCTGCGGCCGGTGGCCGGGGTCCAGGCGGTCGCCGCCTCGGCGTCGTCGCTGCGCACGCACCAGACGCGGTTCGCCTCGGCCTCGGCGGAGGCGGCGGCGTTGGCCGCCGGGTCGTCGGTGCTGATCAGCGCGTACCAGGCGTCCGCGAGGTCGCCCTCGCGGTAGCGGCGGCGCTCCCAGCGCAGCTCGCCCGCCTCCGCCATGGCCTCCACGGACGGGGTCGCCGACGGGGCGATCAGCGTCACGTCGGCACCGGCGGCGAGGAGGGCGGGGAGGCGGCGCTGGGCGACCTGGCCGGCGCCGAGGACGACCACCCTGCGGTTGGCCAGGCGCAGGCCGACGGGATAGGCCCCTTGGGCCTCCCGGGCGTCTCCGGTCTCCCTGGTCGCCGGGACCTCCTGGGTCGTCCGGGCCGCCGGGGTCGCTGCGCGTGGCTTGTCTGTCATGGCTGCGGTGGCCCTCCGGGCGGGGGTTGGGCCGCTGCGGCGGTGGAGCGGCGGGAGTGGCCGCCGGGAGCGGCCTTCTCCGCCAACCCTACGTGGCGGGAGTGAGCCGGGGCCTGCGGCCATCCTGTTGGGGCCCGACGTGCGCGAGCACGGGCCGGTGGCCCCGTTGTGCC
>NZ_LIQY01000179.1 GCF_001418495.1 Streptomyces pathocidini
GGCGGTGGAGCGGCGGGAGTCGGTCACGGCGGCCTCGCGGGTGGCGGCGACGGCGGTGCTGCCGGAGCCGGCCGGGGCGGGGCCACGGGCGTTGGCCACGGCGCCGGTGCCGGAGCTGTCGGCCACGGCGGCGGGGCTGCCGATGGGGCTGTGCGGCTGCCGGGCACACACGTCGCGATCGGGCCCGGACCTCGGGCCGGTGAGACGCGCGATCCACAGGCCGAGGCCGGAGCCGCCACCGGCTGGGTGCGTCCGCCGAGCAGCGCGCCGCACGCGGCTGTTCCCGCGCAGGCGCACGCCCCCTCTGCCACGCCGGGGCACGCGCAGCCTTCCGCGCAGGGACACGCGCCGGGGCACGCGCAGCCTTCCGTGACCGTGTCCCACGGGCGCCATGGCGCCGCCCCCGCGGCGACCGAGCGGCATCCCACCGCTCCGGTGCCCGACGGCCGCGCCGGCATGGCCGGTTACGGCGGCGCGGGCGGCTACGGATCCGGATCCACGGACCCGTACGGCGGCTCGGGGGCGGGATCCGGCCACGGCGCGGGACCGGCGCACGGCGCGGCGGCCGCGCCCGTACCGCCCCTCGCGCACGCCCCGGCGCCCGTCGCCGAGCCCGCGCAGGGCGGGCCCGCGCGGTGGCGGCCGTGGCGGTTCCGGATGTCGAACGACGTGTGGGGGACGCCGGCCGTCGCCGGGAACCTGCTGTACGTGACCTCCTTCGAGGTGCACGCGCTCGACATCGCCACCGGGCGGCGGCAGTTCAAGACCCGCGATGTCGCGTGGGCGATGGCCGTCGCGGACGGCCGCATCCACGCCTCGGACGGCCCCACGCTGTACGCGCTGAACGCGCTCGACGGTTCCGAGCTGTGGCGGCTCAACACCGACGGCTGGGTGTACTCCCTCAAGGCCGATCGCGGCGTCGTCGTCACCGGCACGCGCGGCGGCGGCGTCCAGGCCTGGGACGCCGCGAGCGGCGAGCGGCTGTGGGAACTCTCCGGCGCCCAGGCCGACTTCGAGACCCCCGAGTCGGGCCCGGCGCTGCACGGCGGCACGGTGTACGTGTGGGCCGGGCGCCACCTGCGCGCCATCGACACCCTGACAGGCCGGGACCGCTGGTCCCAGACGGTCGGCGACGCGGCCTCCTGCGGCGGCGTCCCCGTACGGCTGCTGCCCGCGCCGGACGGTGTCGTGTACGTGTCCGCGGGCACGCGCGTGCTGGCCATCGAGGCGGCGCACGGCGACCTGCGATGGCGCTTCGAGGCGCCTGCCGTCTTCCTGAGCCCGCCGGCGTACGCCCCGGGGCCCGCCGTCACGGGCGGCGGCGTGTACCTCGCCGACTACCTCGGCACGGTCTACGCGATCGACGCCGCCGACGGCCGTGACCGCTGGCGCATCGCCACCGAGGCGCGGCAGTCGGCCGACCCGGTGCTGGTCGCGGCCGGTTCCGTGCACCTGGGCAGCGGCGGCGCGCTCTACACCCTGGACGCGGTCACGGGCACCCCGAAGTGGCGCTTCGCCGCCCAGGGCGAGGTCATCGGCGCCCCGGTGGTCGCCGACGGCCGCGTCCACTTCGGATCGGCCGACCACTGCCTCTACACCCTGGACGCGGGCGGCGGGCAACTGCGGTGGAAGCTGGCCACCGGCGGCGAGATCACGGGCACGCCCCTGGTGGCGGGCGGCGTCGTCTACGCCTGCAGCAAGGACCGCTGCGTTTACGCCCTGGACGCCCAGAAGGGCACGGGCCTGTCGCGCCAGGGGGCCTCAGGACAGGGCTGACGGCCCGGCCCGGCGGTGCGCTGCCGGGCCGGGCCGTGGGCCGCTCGGGGAGCGGACGCGAGGTGCTGCCGCCCGCTCCCTCGGCGGCTATCCGGGCGGCGGCTCGTAGTCGAAGCTGGTGCCGCTGGCCGTGCTGCCGCCGGGAGTGGTGACCGTGACCGCCACCGTGCCGTCGCCGGGCGGGGCATAGGCGATGAGCTGGGTGTCGCTGATGACCGAGACCGCCGCCTCGGCCGCGCCGAACGTCACGGATTCCACGGTGGCCAGGCCCGTGCCCGGAATGGTCACCGCCGTGCCCCCGCCCTCCGGGCCGGTGGGCGGATTGATGGCGCCCACCGTGGGAGCGGCGACGAACTGGAAGGACAGCCCGTTGGTGGTGCCGCCCGCGGTGGTGACGGTGACCGGGACGGTGGTCGCCGCGCCTGCGGTCGGGGCCGTGACATTGAGGGTGTTGTCGTTCACCACGGTCGGTGTCACCGAACCGACCGCACCGAACGTCACGGATGTGGCCGTTGTGAGATTCGCGCCCAAGATCTGGGTGGTCGCACCCGTCAACGGACCCGAAGTCTCGGTCAGCGCCGACTTGATCGGCTGGCTGATGTAGAAATACGGGACCGGGGTGGTCGCGCCACCCGGGGTTATGACCGTCACGCCGACCGACCCGGTGCCCGCCGGTGCCGTCGCGGTGATCTGAGTGGCGCTGTTGACCGTGAAGGTCGCGGATTTCGTGCCGAATTTGACAGCGGTCGCATTCGTGAAACCGGTGCCGGTGATAACCACGGAGTTGCCGCCGTAGGTGGGCCCCTGTGTGGGGTTGATGGATGCCACATCTACTCCTTTCCCGTGCCTGTTGCGCAAGTTGCTCGCGCGGGATCTTCCGGCGGAATTCGATTGAATCGAATTCCCGCGCCACCCGAAAGAGTTCACTTGAGGCACTGGGTAGTGAGTATTTCTGTACGAGAAATGACTGGTGGCGTTTTTCGCGCGCGGGAGTGCGCTCGGTGTTTCGAGCCACGGAAGCACGAAAAAGGAAGCCGGCCCGAAGGCCGGCTTCCGGAGGGACTCGTCACGACCTGTGAGGATGCCCTTGGCTCCACGGGTCGTCCGGGGGCGGTGGGCGCGGCATGGGCTGGGT
>NZ_LIQY01000018.1 GCF_001418495.1 Streptomyces pathocidini
TACGGCGTCGGGCTCGTCGGCGAGGGTCAGGCCGAGGGCGAGCAGCAACTGGTCCGCACGGGCGGCGGGTTCACTGCCGAGGGGCTCGCGCAGGCGGACGGCGGCGACGCGGCGGTTCGCGTAGGACGCGTGGGACACGTGGGACTCACGGGAGCCGCAAGATACGCGGGACGCCTGCGGCGTCTCCGGAACTCGGGACTCCTGCGGCATCTCCGGAACCCGGGGCTCCCGCGGCGATGGTCCAGCGGCCCGGGCGCGCGCCCACCGCCGCTCCCCCAGCGCCTCCAGCAGCGCCGAACGCCCGGGCCCCGCGGGCCCGATGACCGCGAGCAGCTCGGCCTCGGGCGCCGGCGGGCGCTCGGATCTTTCCGCACCACCGGAGTTGGGCACGGGCAGCCGCGCGCTGTCCGCACCGCGGACGGTCACCGATCGACGTGTTGCTGTGGCCATGGCTGCTGCCCTCTCCTCCACCTGGCGGGCGGTTCGGCCCTACATCTACCAATGGAGCCGCCATTCACCACCACGGCACTCCGACAGCCCGCCACCGTCAGTCGGCAGAAGGGTTGTTGATGGCGGAACCCGCGCGGACGCGGACGACGAAAACTACGGCCGGTCCGGCACCGCCGGACTCCACCGCGGTAGTCGATCGCCATCGCGGCGGGAGAATATTGCGCACCCCATGCGCCAGCAGCCCGCCACAGGCAGACGCACCAGCCCTGTGCAACAGCCATTCACACCGACGACGCCACGCCCCGGGCACAACACCCACCCGGCCGGTCCGGCGCCGCCGGGCTCCACCGCCGTGGTCGATCGCCTCTGTGGTCGATCGCCGCCGTGGTCGATCGCCGTCGTGGTGAGTGGCGCGGAGCGCGAAGGGCGCGCCCAGGGGGTCCTGGGCGCGCCCTTTTCCCGATCTGCGGGCCGCAGGCCGTTACGCGCCGCGTAGTGCCGCGCCCGTGCGGGCGGCTGCGACCGATACCGCCGCGTCTCGCGCGGCCGTGGCCTCCTCGACCGTGAGGGTGCGGTCGTTCGCGCGGAAGCGGAGGGCGTACGCCAGGGACTTGCGGCCCTCGCCGATCTGCTCGCCGGTGAAGACGTCGAACAGGCGGAGGGACTCGAGGAGTTCGCCCGCACCCTCGCGCAGCGCGGCCTCCACGTCCGCCGCCGGAACCGACGCGTCCACGACCAGCGCGACGTCCTGCGTGGCCACCGGGAAGGTGGAGACGTGCGGGGCCTGGACCGCGCCCCGGCCCGCCAGTTCCAGGCGGTCCAGGTCCAGCTCCATCGCGCAGGTGCGCTCCGGCAAGCCCAGCGCCTTGACCACGCGGGGGTGCAGCTCACCGGCGTGGCCGATCAGCTGCTCCGCGCCATCGGCCGTCACGTACAGCCCGGCGCAGCGGCCCGGGTGCCACGGCCCGTACTGGCCCTTGCGGAGGGTCAGTACGGCGCCGGCCTCGCGGGCGACCGTACGGGCCGCCTCGACGGCGTCCGCCCAGTCGGCCGGACGGCCCGCACCCCACCAGCCGGCCTGTTCGCGGGCGCCGCCGAGGACGGCGGCGATATGCCGCGGCTGGGCGGGCAGGGCCGCGTTCAGCCCGGCGATCTCCTCGTCCGTGGGGCGCCGGTCGACGGGCGGGACCGCCGCGGTCGCGGGCTTCTCACAGGGGTGGAAGACCAGGCCGGACTCGAAGAGCGCCAGGTCGTGCGTGCCGCGCCCGTGGTTGCGGCGCAGCGCGCCGAGCAGCCCGGGCAGCAGCGTGGTGCGCAGCGCGGGCTCCTCGTCCGAGAGCGGGTTGACGAGCTTGACGACCCGGCGGCAGCTGTCGCCCGCGTCCAGGCCGAGCTGGTCGAAGACCGATTCGGCGATGAACGGGTAGTTGAGCGCCTCGACGAACCCGGCCCCGGCCAGCGCCCGGCCGACCCGCCGGTGCAGCCGCTGGCGCTCGGTCAGGCCGCGCCCGGCGGGCGGCTTCGGCAGGGTCGAGGGCAGGTTCTCGTAGCCCTCGAGCCGGATGACCTCCTCGGCGAGGTCGTTGGGGTCGCGCAGGTCGGGCCGCCAGCTGGGGGCGGTGACGACCAGCTCGTCCTGGCCGTAGACGTCGCAGCCGACCTCCTGGAGGCGGCGTACGACGGTCTCGCGGCCGTAGGTGACACCCGCGACGCGGTCCGGGTGGTCCGCGCTGATGGAGATGGTGCGCGGACCGGAGGGCGTGACGATCTCGGTGACCCCGGCCTCGGCGGTGCCGCCGGCCAGCAGTACCAGCAGGTCGACGGTCCGCTGCGCGGCCGCGGAGGCGGCCTCGGGGTCGACGCCGCGCTCGAAGCGCCTGGACGCCTCGGAGGACAGCTTGTGGCGGCGGGAGGTGCGGGCGATGGCGACGTGGTCGAAGTGCGCGGCCTCGATGACCACGTTGGTGGTCCCGACGGCCTCGCCCGTCGTCGAGCCGGCCTCGGAGGACGCCGTGGTGACCGGGTCGGCGACCTCGGTGTGGGCGCCGCCCATGACGCCCGCGAGCCCGATGGGCCCGGAGCTGTCGGTGATGACCAGGTCCTCGGCGTCCAGCACGCGCTTGACGCCGTCGAGGGAGGTGAACTTCTCCCCCGGCGCGGCGCGGCGCACGCCGATCGGCCCGTCGAGCCGGTCGCGGTCGTACGCGTGGAGCGGCTGGCCGAGCTCCAGCATCACGTAGTTGGTGATGTCCACGGCGAGCGAGACCGTACGCATCCCGGCCTTCTGGAGCCGGCGCTGGAGCCAGATCGGGGAGCGCGCCTCGGGGTTGAGGCCGGTGACGGTGCGGGCCGTGAACCGGTCGCAGCCCTGCGGCTCCTCGACCTTGACGCGGTAGCCGTACGCGTTGGGCGCGGGCACGTCCAGCAGCGCCGGGTCGCGCAGCGGAAGGCCGTACGCGGTGGCGGTCTCGCGGGCGACGCCGCGCATCGACAGGCAGTAGCCGCGGTCGGGCGTGACGGCGATGTCGAGCACCTCGTCGACGAGCTCCAGCAGCTCGATGGCGTCGGTGCCGACCTCGTACTCCGGCGGCAGCACGATGATGCCGCCCGAGCCGTCATCACCCATGCCCAGCTCGTCGCCGGAGCAGATCATGCCGTGCGAGGTCTTGCCGTAGGTCTTGCGCGCGGAGATCGCGAAGTCGCCGGGCAGTACGGCGCCCGGGAGGACCACGACGACCTTGTCGCCGACGGCGAAGTTCCGCGCACCGCAGACGATTTCCTGCGGCTCGCCGGTGCCGTTGGCCGTGCCGACGTTCACCGTGCAGAAGCGGATGGGCTTCTTGAAGCCCTCCAACTCCTCGATGGTGAGCACCTCTCCGACCACCAGCGGGCCCTTGAGGCCGGCGCCGAGCGACTCGACGGTCTCGACCTCCAGGCCGACGGCGATGAGTTTGGCCTGTACGTCACGGCCGGTCTCACCGGCCGGCAGGTCGACGTACTCCCGCAGCCAGGAAAGCGGGACCCGCATCAGATCTCCATCCCGAACGGCCGGGTGAAGCGCACGTCACCCTCGACCATGTCTCGCATGTCCTCGACGTTGTGGCGGAACATCAGCATCCGCTCGATGCCGAACCCGAAGGCGAATCCGCTGTACTTCTCCGGGTCGACGCCGCAGGCGGTCAGCACCCGCGGGTTGACCATGCCGCAGCCGCCCAGCTCGATCCAGCCCTCGCTGCCGCAGGTGCGGCACGGCCGGTCCGGGTTGCCGACGGACTCCCCGCGGCACACGTAGCACTGCATGTCCATCTCGGCGGACGGCTCGGTGAACGGGAAGAAGTTCGGCCGCAGCCGGGTGCTCATGCCCTCGCCGAAGAGCGCCTGGACCATGTGGTCGAGGGTGCCCTTGAGGTCGGCCATGGTCAGACCCTCGTCGACGGCGAGCAGCTCGACCTGGTGGAAGACCGGGGTGTGGGTGGCGTCCAGCTCGTCGGTGCGGAACGTGCGGCCGGGGCAGATCACGTACACCGGCAGCTCGCGGTCGAGCATCGCGCGGATCTGCACCGGGGAGGTGTGGGTGCGCAGGACGACGCCCGAGTCCTCCTTGCCCGCGGCGGAGCTGGTGTCCGCGGTCTTGGCACCCTGCACGAAGAAGGTGTCCTGCATGGCGCGGGCGGGGTGGTCCGGCGGGAAGTTCAGCGCGTCGAAGTTGAACCACTCGGCCTCGACCTCGGGGCCCTCGGCGACCTCGTAGCCCATGGCCGTGAAGACGTCGGCGATCCGCTCCATGAGCGTGGTCAGCGGGTGGCGGGCGCCGGCCGGGGTGCGGTCGTGGGGCAGCGTGACGTCCACGGCCTCCTCGACCAGCACGCGCGCGTCGCGCTCGGCCTCCAGCTCCTCCTGCCGGGCCTTGAGGGCGCGGTTGACCTCGCCGCGGGCGCCGCCGACGCGCTTGCCGGCGTCGGCCTTGGCGTGCGGCGGAAGCGCGCCGATCTCTCGGTTGGCGAGGGCGAGCGGCGAGCGGTCGCCGGTGTGGGCGACCTTGGCCTCGCGCAGCGCCTCGAGGTCACCGGCCGCGGCGAAGGCGGCGAACGCCGCGTCCCGCATGCGGGCGATCTCTTCCGGTTTCAGTGCCTCGACCTCGACAGGGTCGTACGACTTATTGGGTGCCGACATCTCTTCCCGTGTTTCCGATTGTCCCCAGCTACCGCTGGGTGGGGGTGCCCCCGGCGGTAGCTGGGGGAATGCCCCCGGGCTCCGCGGCCCCGCTCGGCGCAAGGCTGCCAAAGGTGCCAAAGAGCGATTCTTTCATAAAGGCCGGAGCGCCCACGGGCAGCGTAAATCGGAACTGGGCGCCGCCGCAGCGGGCCCGGCCGACCTCGATCGCGCCGCCGTGCGCCTCCACGATTCCCTTGACGATGTAGAGCCCCAGGCCGGTGCCGCCGCGCTTGCTGCCGCGCCAGAAGCGGGTGAAGACGCGGTCCATCGAATCCTCCGGGATGCCGGGCCCCTCGTCGGTCACGGTGACGGTCGTGCCCTCGGGGTCGGAGCGGGCCGGCGCCACCTCGATGGTGACCTTTCCTTCCCCGTGGCGCACCGCGTTTTCCAGCAGGTTGCCCAGCACCTGGTCGATCTTGTCGGGGTCGGCCCACAGCGCGGGCAGCGGCCGGACGACGTCGACCGCGAACCGCTCGGGGCGCTGACCGGTGCCGGTCAGCCCGGCCACGTGCCGCTCGACGGCGGCCACCATGTCGACCGGCTGGCGGCGGACCTCCAGGCGGCCCGAGTCGATCCGGGAGATATCGAGGAGCTCGGCGATGAGCCGGGTGACGCGGTTGGCGTCGGCGTCCACCGTCTCCAGCATCAGCTTCTTCTGGTCCTCGGTGAACCGCTCCCACTTGGCGAGCAGGGTCGCGGTGAAGCCCTTGACCGAGGTGAGCGGGGAGCGCAGCTCGTGGGCGACGGTGGCGATCAGCTCCGCGTGGCTGCGCTCGGTGCGGCGCCGCGCCTCGGTGGAGCGCAGCGAGACGACCAGGCGGTGTACGGGGCCCAGGGGGCGCAGCCGTACGTACCGCGCGGAGACCAGGACCTCCCGGCCACCGGGCAGCAGCAGGTTGCGCTCGGGCTGGCCCGCGCGGATGGCCAGGCCGCCGTACGGGTCGGTGACGGTCCACCAGCGGCGGCCTTCGAGGTCGGCGAGCGGCAGGGCCTTCTCCACGGGCAGGCCGATCATGTCCTGGGCGCTCCGCGCGGTGATGCGGGCGGCGGCGGCGTTGAAGCAGACGACCCGGCCGGTCTCGTCGGCGACAACGAGGCCATCAGGCAAGTCGTCCGGCTCCAGGCCGAGTTGATTCTCCACAGGATCCCGTACGGCGATCCCTCGCCGTTGCTCCGGCTGCTTCCGGTCCGGTGTTCTGACGTCCATACCCGCCCCCCTCTAGGGCCCCCGGGCGGCAACCCTACTAGCTGAGGGTGACGAAGCGGCACCCTCCGGAGGCACGCTGTGCCCGGGCGGAGGCATAGAGGCACACGGCGGCGGCGGTCGCGAGGTTCAGGCTCTCGGCCTGCCCGTGGATCGGAACGCGCACCACGGCGTCGGCGAGCGCCCGGGTCTCCTCGGGCAGTCCCCAGGCCTCATTGCCGAAGATCCAGGCGGTGGGGCGGCCGAGGACGCCCTCGTCGAGCTCGGTGTCGAGGTCCCGGTCGCCGGCCCCGTCCGCGGCCACGATCCGTACGCCCGCGCCGCGCAGCTCGCCCACCGCGCGCTCGACGGGTACGCCGACGGCGACCGGCAGGTGGAAGAGGCTGCCGACCGAGGCCCGTACGGACTTGGGGTTGTAGACGTCGACGGAGGCGTCGGTGAGGACGACGGCCTCGGCGCCCGCGGCATCGGCACAGCGCAGCACGGTCCCGGCGTTGCCGGGGTCGCGGACGTTGGCGAGTACGGCGACGAGCCGGGGCCGGGTCGCGACGATCTCCTCGAAGGGGCTGTCGAGGAAGCGGCAGACCCCGACCAGGCCCTGGGGGGTGACGGTCTGCGAGAGCTCGGCGACGACCTCGTCGGACGCGGTGTGCACGTACGCCCCGGCGGCGCGGGCGGCCTCGACGATGTCGGCGTGGCGCTCGGCGGCCTCGACGGTCGCGAACACCTCGATCAGCGTGGGCTCGCCGCCCGCGCGATGCCCGGCCGCCTCGCGTACGGCCTGGGGGCCCTCGGCGATGAACCGGCGCTCCTTGACGCGGAAGTTGCGCCGTCCCAGCCGGCGGGCGGCAGCGACGCGGGGGGAGCGCGGGGAGATCAGCTCAGCAGGGCCCATGGGCGGCGGCTCACTTCTTCGTGGATCGTCAGGTTCGTGGATCGTCAGGCTTCTTCGCGGACGTCGAGTCGGGGCAAACAGCGGCGGACCCGCAGGCCCGGAGGCCTGCGGGTCCGCTCAACGCTTCGGGGTCGCTGCTCAGGCGGCCTTCGGGGCGTTGACGTCGCTCGGCAGCGCCTTCTGGGCCACCTCGACGAGCGCCGCGAACGCGGTGGCGTCGTTGACCGCGAGCTCGGCCAGGATCTTGCGGTCCACCTCGATGTTGGCGGCCTTCAGACCCTGGATGAAGCGGTTGTAGGTGATGCCGTTGGCGCGGGCAGCGGCGTTGATGCGCTGGATCCACAGCTGACGGAAGTCGCCCTTGCGCTTCTTGCGGTCGTTGTAGTTGTAGACCAGGGAGTGGGTGACCTGCTCCTTGGCCTTGCGGTACAGGCGGGAGCGCTGGCCGCGGTAGCCGCTGGCCTGCTCGAGGATCGCCCGGCGCTTCTTGTGAGCGTTGACTGCCCGCTTGACGCGTGCCACTTGTTAACTCCTTGTGCGGGGCCGCGGTAGTTCACACGGCCCGGTCGAATAGGTCCCGGTCCTGGGCTGCCGTCCCCGTCACCGAGGACGGGAGCGTCACTTGCCGAGAAGCTTCTTGATCTTCTTGGCGTCGGCCGGGGCCATCTCGGCGTTGCCGGTGAGGCGACGCGTCAGACGGGACGACTTGTGCTCGAGCAGGTGGCGCTTGCCGGCGCGCTCACGGAGCACCTTGCCGGAGCCGGTGACCTTGAAGCGCTTGCTGGCACCGCTGTGCGACTTGTTCTTCGGCATAGCGCCGTTCTCTCCTCGTCGGTGGCGCTCCCGGTCCGGCGGGACCGGCGCACGGAAGCGTCAGCTGTTTCGGTTGGTGTCCGGGGCGGGGCCCCGGGCCTCGAAGCGGGTGCTCCGAGATCAGGCCTCGGCGGTCTCATCGGCGTCCGCGGGTGCGGACGTGCCCTGGCGCTCGGCCTTGCGGGCGGCCTGCGCCTCGCGGGCTTCGGCCATCGCCTCGGTCTTCTTCTTGTGCGGACCGAGGACCATGATCATGTTTCGGCCGTCCTGCTTCGGGTTGGACTCCACGAAGCCGAGGTCCTGGACGTCCTCCGCCAGGCGCTGCAGCAGCCGGTAGCCCAGCTCGGGGCGGGACTGCTCGCGACCGCGGAACATGATCGTGATCTTGACCTTGTCGCCCTGCTTGAGGAACCGGACGACGTGACCCTTCTTGGTGTCGTAGTCGTGCGGGTCGATCTTCGGCCGGAGCTTCATCTCCTTGATGACCGTGTGCGCCTGGTTCTTGCGCGCCTCACGGGCCTTCATGGCCGACTCGTACTTGAACTTCCCGTAGTCCATGAGCTTGCACACGGGCGGACGGGCAGTCGCCGCGACCTCGACCAGGTCCAGGTCGTACTCCTGCGCAAGCTCCAGGGCCTTCGCAAGCGGCACGATGCCGACCTGCTCGCCACTGGGACCGACGAGTCGCACCTCGGGGACTCGGATCCGGTCGTTGATGCGGGGCTCGGCGCTGATGGGGCCTCCTCGGTTGCACCACGCGAGTGCCTGGCGGACAGCCGCGTAACGTCTGATTCTGTCGACCCGCCCGCAGGATGCGCAAAGCGCCCCATACGGACACAGGCGGGGCTCCTCACAACCGGGAGCACCACCGCGTTGTTCCGCGGGGCGCGTCGAGCGGTTCCCTGTCGCCGTTACGGGACGATGGGCACCGCCTGACCGGTGACCCGCCGACCCGAGGGGTCGGCCAGGTGGGAGATCGGAGCCTCCACTTGAGGGCCGGGCACAGGAGTGTCCGGCCGGTCGTTCACCCAGCATACCAGCGACCGGGGGCCCTGCCGACCGCGTGCGCGGGGGCCATAGGCTGGAGGCCCGTCCACTCGAAAGTGAAGCCCTGAGCATGAGCGACGCCACCCCGCAGCAACCGGTCCCCCAGCCCGAGGATGGAGCGGGCCCGGACTCCCCCGACTTCGACACCATGACCCGGGACATCGCGGACGTGCCCGCGGTCGAGGTGATCACGACCGTTGCGGTGCACCTGATGAGCGCGGCGGCGGTGAACCTCGGCCTGGCCGAGGGCGGCGAGGGGCACAAGGACCTGGACGAGGCGCGGAAGCTGATCACCGCCCTGGCCGGGCTGGTCACGGCGGGTGCGACGGAGATCGGTTCGTACCACGCGGCGCCGCTGCGGGACGGGCTCAAGTCGCTCCAGCTGGCCTTCCGCGAGGCGTCCGTGGTGCCGGACGAGCCGGGCCAGGGGCCGGGCGAGAAGTACACGGGCCCGGTCTTCGGCTGACTCCCCCGCCCCCTTTACGGGCGGCCCTGTTGCGTAACCGACCCGCCGCCTTTACGGACGGCGGGTCGCCGTTACTTGGTGGCTATCGCCTGGTGGGCGTACTCGGTGGCTATCGCCTGGTGGGTGCCCTGCCGCCCCTACGGGCGGTCCGCGCCCGGGGAGCCCGACGTGCCTGAGGTTCCTCCGGTCGCGCGGGTCGTGTCCGTCGAGCCGCCCGCGCCGGAGTCGGGGACGTCGTCGCCGGAGGTCCCCGCCGCCGCGCCCTCGCCCGCCGGGGCACCCGCCCCGCCGCGGCCGAGCCCCAGCGTGCCGCCACCGTGGGTGACGCCGTGGACGAGCGCGGCGAGCACGCCGCCGACCAGGGGGGCGACGAGGAACAGCCAGACCTGGGTGAGCGGCCCGGAGCCCGCGAAGATCGCGGGGGCCAGGCTGCGGACCGGGTTGGCCGAGGTGCCGGTGATGGGGATGCCGACGAGCTGGATCACGACCAGAGCCACACCGATCGGCAGGGCGGCGAAGCCGACGATCGCCAGCTTCTTCGTGGCCGAGAGGTACACGTAGACCAGCAGGAACGTCAGGATGATCTCGGCGATGAAGGCGCCGAAAACGGTGATCCCCAAGGCCGAGCGGTAGCCGTAGCCGGTGGTGCCGAAGGCGCCCGAGATAGTGAGCCCCGGCACCTGCTTGGCGACCAGGAGGAGCAGGGCGGCGCCCACGATGGCGCCGAGGATCTGGGCGATCCAGTACTCGATCGCCTGGCGCACCGACATGCGCTTGGCCATCAGCATGCCGAGCGTGACCGCCGGGTTCAGGTGGCAGCCGGAGATCGGACCGAGCGCGTAGGCCAGGGCGATCAGCACGAAGCCGAAGGCCAGGGCGATGCCGACGGTGCCGATGTACTCGGCGCCCAGTACGGCGGAGCCCACACCGAAGAAGACCAGCAGCAGGGTCCCGAGGAACTCCGACACGACGGTGCGCGTATCGACACCTCCCGGGAGGCCCCCAGTGCGCGTCGTCGTATCCGTATCCATCTCGCCCTCCTCGCTCAGCAAAGATCACGATTCTCTTTGCATTGTGGGGCGAATCGGGGCGTTACGCCTGTCGGGCGAAGAGCGGATCACCCGGGATCGGGGCGTCCGGGGGCAGCAGTGCGAGGTCCAGGCCGCGTACGAGACGGGCCCGCAGCACCTCGTCGGCGGCCAGGGCGCCCGCGATGCGCCGGACCGTCTCGTGGGGCGGGGCGCCCGCGGTGAGGGCCAGCGCGAGCGTGCCGTCGGAGTCGCCGCCGGGGGCCAAATGGGCGCGTTCGACTGCCGGTTCCGCCGCCACCACCGCGCGTACCGCCTCGGTGACGGCGGGGTCCGCCAGCGGGTCCGCGCTCGACCTGCCCTCGGCGAGGGCGAGCAGGGCGGGGCCGGTCAGCTGGTACGGGACGGGGCCCGACAGGTCGAGGACGAGGGTGTCCGCGCCCTCGTGGGCCACGGCCTGGAGCGCCTGGCGCAGCGGTACGGCGACCGGGCGGGCCTGCGGGTCCCAGCGGGCCAGGGTCTCGGTGGAAGTGAAGGCGGGCAGGGCGCGGCGGCCGCCGGGGCCCTTCAGGGTGGGCACCGCCATGTCGCTGGTCTTGTCCCGGCGCAAGCCGTCCGGTCCGGTCTCGGCCTCGCCGAGGACGGCGACGACCGGCACGAGGAGCCGGACGTTCGGGAGGGCGGCGAGCACGCGCGGCTCGGCGGCGCGGTCGGCCGCGTACGCGGTCAGGGCCTCGGCCAGGGCGGGGTCGGCGGAGCCGTCGTCGTCGGAGAAGCCCGGATCCGGGATGTTCTTGAGCGCCACGGCTCGAGGGTATCCGGCGGGCCCGATGCGGCCGAACGGGTGGTGCGGACGGGTGGTGCGGACGATCAGCCGGGGAGAACGGGCGGGGACAGCGGGCCCTCCTCGTCCTCGTCTCGGCGGCGGCCGTCGTGCCAGAGGGCGACGGCCGTGACCAGGAAGACCGTGCCGAGCCCGCCCGCGATGGGGGCGAGGACGGCGGTACCGCTCTCGCCGGCTATGGCCTGGTCGGGGCCCGAGCCGAAGTAGCGCTGCCCGTACTCGGCCGGGGCAGGGGCCTGCGGCCTCGGCTTCAGCTTCGCCCCGGCCGCGATGGCCGCCGCCGGGTTGACCAGGCCCGCGCCGAGGTCGTCGCTGCGGCCGCCCTCGGGGCCGTTCCGGGCGGTGTCGGCCAGCAGCCGCTTGATCTGGGCGGGGCTCAGGTCGGGGTGCGCGGCGCGGACCAGCGCGACGGCGCCGGAGACGAACGCGGCGGCGGCGCTGGTGCCCCAGCCCTCGTAGTAGCGCCGGTCGGGGTCGGCGATGACCACGTCGACGCCGGGGGCGCAGACGGTGGCGTACCAGCGGCGGGTGGAGAAGGGGGCGCGGTTGCCGTAACGGTCGACGGCGGTCACGGCGATGACGCCGGGGTACGCGGCGGGGTACGAGATGTGGTCGCCGTCCTCGCCGCCGTTGCCCGCCGAGGCGACGACGACGGCGCCTTTGCCGAGCGCGTACTGGACGGCGGCGTCCTCCCGGGGCTCCGGGTGGGCGGACTTGCTGTCGTCGCCCAGCGACAGGTTGATGACGTCGGCCCCGTGGTCGGCGGCCCAGCGGATGCCCTCCGCGAGCGCGCCGGCGCGGGCGCTCCTGGCCCGCTTCCTGGCCGGGTCGCCGTCCTCGAGGATCACCCGGACCGGCAGGATGCGGGCCTCCGGGGCGACGCCGACGACTCCGTCCTCGCGGCCCGGGCCGTGGCCGCGGCCCGCGATGATCCCGGCCATGGCGGTGCCGTGCCGGGCCCAGGCGCGGTCGCCGCGCCCGGCGCCGAAGCCGACCAGGTCCTCGGTGGGGAGCACCTGGCCCGCGAGGTCGGGGTGGCGGTCGTCGACGCCGGTGTCGAGCACGGCGACGGTGACCCCGTCCCCCTTCGTCGTACGCCACGCGTCCTCGGCCCGGAGCGCGTCGAGCGCCCATTCCTGGGCCCGAATCGCGTCGGCGTGCGCGGGGACGACGGGGGCGAGGGCGAGGAGGGCGGAAAGGGCGGTGACGGTGGCAGCCTTCGCGAGGGGGGCCTTGCGCCGAACGTACTTGCCCTGGCGGGGAGTTGGGAAGCGGGGTGTCATGACGGGGACCCCGTGGCCTGGGTCGTGGCTTTGCGGAGGGTTCGTTCTGTGCGGTCGGCCAGGCCGTGGGCGTCGTGGCCCAGGCCCGCCTGGGCCGGGGCCGAGGTCGCGCCCGCCTTCGCGGCCTCCCGGGCGGGGCGCGGGTCGGCGACCTCGCGGCCGTCGGCGAAGCCGGTGACGGCGTAGACGACGATCGGGGCGTCGGGCATGACGCGGATCTCCCAGCTGGCGCGCTGGGCGTCGTCGAAGTCCGCGGCGGCCGTGCCCTTGGCGGCGTACGTACGGGGCATCAGGTCGCGGCGCTCGCCGAGGCCCTCGCCGGTGAACCGTTCGCGCAGGGCGCGCATCCCGGCCTCGTCGGTCCTGGTCACGACGATGCCGACGGTGGTCACGCTGGTCGTGGTGGCGTCGGCGTAGGTGGCGCGGAGCAGCCGCTCGCAGCCGGCAGGCGAGAGCGCCTTGGCGAGCAGCGGGTCGAACGCGTTCTTGCAGGCGCCGTCCGGCGCCACGGCTATCCGCGTCCAGGTGCGGTCGGCACCGCCGGGACCCGCGCCGAGTCCGCGCACCTTGCGGGGGAAGAGGGTGTCGACGGGCTCGCTGTGCCAGAGCTCGCGGCCCGCGTGGTAGGCCTCCTGGGTCGCGGGGGCGCCGCCGCCTCCGCCGAGCCAACTTCCGGCGGCAGCCCCGCCGAGGAGCCCGACGCCGAGCACGAGACACCCGGCGATCGCGGCGCGGCGCGA
>NZ_LIQY01000180.1 GCF_001418495.1 Streptomyces pathocidini
CCTCGGTGGCGGAGAGGCCATAGATGGCGGGGGAGAGGCCATAGAGAGAGCCGCGGACGGCGAGGACCGGCACGCCACTCTGTCCCCGCTCGGGAACTGGGCGGTGTGGGTCAAGCTGGAGCAGATCTGCGTCGCGGCCCAGAGCCCCGCGGGCAACATCGAGCGCTCCGCCGAGGACATGCTGCGCGGCTGCGCCCGCCTCACCCCCGGCCCGGCCCGGGACGAGTACCGTGCCTGGCTCGCCGCCCGCCCCGTCGGCAGCGCCGTCACCGAGCTCCTCGACGCCGCCCGCGGCGACGACGCCCTGCTGCGCGGCCTGGCCTTCGAGGCGCTGCGCGTCGTCGGCGCCCCGGCCGAGACCGCCGTGCGGTCCGTCGTGGCGGACTCCTGCCTGCGCCCGTACGCCCTGCTGTGGCTGGCCGAGCACGAGGGCGGCGACCCCGACGAGACCCTCGCGGTGCTCACCCGCGAGGAGGCCACCTGGCTGTGGGTCGACACCGCGGCGGCTGTCGCCGACCACGGTGAGGCCCCGCTCCTCGTACGCCATCTCGACACGGCCGTCCAGGGCACGGTCCCCGCGCTGCTCCACGAGGTACGGGCCGTGGGCCACCCGCGTACCGTCCAGGTCCTCGTTGCCCTGGCCGCGGCGCACCCCGACCCGGCCCTGGCCAAGGCGGTCCGGAGGGCGGCCTTCCAGGTCCACACAGGAGAGGCCTAGGCAGGACAGGCCGGGCGCCTACGCTGTGGCGCTCCCCGCGGGGGCATACGTGCCGAAGCTCCACACGTTCCCCTCCGCATCCCGCGCCGTGTAGTCCCGCGAGCCGTAGTCCTGGTTCGTCGGCGGCATCAGGATCTCCACTCCGTGGGCGGCCGCCTTGCGGTGGTGGGCGTCCACGTCGTCCACGACGACGTAGATCCCGGTCGGCCCGGCGTTCCTCATGGCCTGGTCGAAGAACCCCTCGCGCCCCTTGGAGCCGATCATCACCGTGCCGTTGCCGTAGGAGAGTTCGGCGTGCGCGATGACATCGCCCTCCGCGGTGTAGACGGCGTCGGCCGTGAACCCGAACGCCTCCGTCAGCAACCTGATGGCCGCCTGGGCGTCCCTGTACAGCAGGGTCGGGTAGACGGTCGGCCGCGCCGTGCCGCCTCCGGCGTCCGTGTCCCTGTCCACCATGACGTTCTCCAATCCGGGGTCTTCTCCGGGGGGCTCGCCCGGCTTCGACGGAAGCCCGACCTCAGCGAAAGCTCGGCCTCAACAGAAGGAGGCCTCAACAGAAGGCCTCAACGAAAGCTCGGCCTCATCGGAAAGCCTCATCGGAAGGAGTCAGCGGAACGCCTCGGTAGAACGCGATCGGCAGAACGCCTCAGCGGAACGTGTCGCAGCGCTCCATGTCACCCGTCGAGAAACCGGTGTTGAACCACTGCTGCCGCTGTGCCGACGAGCCGTGGGTCCAGGTCTCCGGTGTGACGCGTCCCTGGAACCGCTCCTGGATACGGTCGTCGCCCACCGCCGCGGCCGCGTCGAGCCCGTCCCGGATGTCGTCCTCGGTGATGTTGCTGATCAGCGGCTGACCGGTCGACTGCTGGGGCGTGGTCGTCGCGTGCCGTGCCCACACTCCCGCGAAGCAGTCCGCCTGCAGCTCCGTGCGCACCGAGTTGCTGCCCGCGCCCTGCTGCCCGTCCTGGGACCGGCCCAGGGTGCCGACCAGGTCCTGTACGTGGTGCCCGTACTCGTGCGCCACCACGTAGGCCTCCGCGAACGGGCCGCCGGTGGAGCCGAACTTGGTGCGCAGGTCGTCGAAGAAGCCGAGGTCGAGGTAGACCTTCTTGTCGCCGGGGCAGTAGAACGGGCCGACGGCGGAAGTCGCCGTTCCGCAGGCGGTGTTGACCTGCCCCTGGAAGAAGACGGTCGGCACCGGCGTGTACTCCCCGCCGCGCTTGCGGAACTCCTGCTGCCAGTAGGACTGGACGCTGTTGATCACGCCGACGATCCGGCAGTCCTCGCGGCTGTTGGCGTCCTGCCCGGTCTTGCACTGCTGCCCCAGCTCGGCCGCCGTCGTGGGCCCCGGTGCGGCGCCTGTGCCCTGGTCGGTCAGCCCCAGCTGATCGGGGCCGACACCGAAGAGCAACCCGAGGATGAGCGCGACGATCCCGACGAGGCCGCCGCCCATGGTGGCCCGGCCCCCTGGGAGGCGGCTGCCCCGCACGTCCTGGACCTGCGAGGTGTCGAGCCCCGCGTCGTCGTCGAACTGCATGTCCTCGAGTATGGGTTAAATGTCACACTTCGTCCTCTCGGTGACGCTCCACCGAGGCCCCATCCAGCCCCCCACCAGGGGCTCAGGCGGGTCGCCAGAGGCCTCCCGCGCGGCGCCGGAGGCCCCCCGCGCCCCCCGCGCGCGGAGAGGAGCTCGCCGGGAAACGAAGTTGCACACCCCCGCTAGACTTCGCCCTATGGCAATTCTCCTTGCGCAATAGACGGCGTCCGCCGCCTCACCCCCGCCCGACGCCCTCTTCCGCTGCCCTGGAGTCTTTCCGTGATCACCGCCACCGGCCTTGAGCTGCGCGCCGGCGCCCGCATCCTCATCGAGTCCGCCTCGTTCCGCATCGCCAAGGGCGACCGCGTCGGCCTCGTCGGCCGCAACGGCGCGGGCAAGACCACGCTCACCAAGTGCCTGGCCGGTGAGGGCATCCCGGCCGCCGGCGCCATCACCCGCACCGGCGAGGTCGGCTACCTCCCGCAGGACCCCCGCACCGGTGACCTCGACGTCCTCGCCCGCGACCGCATCCTCTCCGCCCGCGGCCTCGACACCGTGCTGCGCAGGATGCGCGAGAACGAGCAGCGGATGTCCACCGGCCAGGGCCAGACCCGCGAGCGCGCGATGAAGAAGTACGAGCGTCTGGAGACCGAGTTCCTGACCAAGGGCGGGTACGCGGCCGAGGCCGAGGCCGCGACCATCGCCGCCAGCCTCAACCTGCCCGACCGGGTTCTCGGCCAGCCGCTGCACACTCTCTCCGGCGGCCAGCGCCGCCGCGTCGAGCTGGCCCGGATCCTCTTCTCGGACGCCGACACCCTGCTGCTGGACGAGCCGACGAACCACCTCGACGCCGACTCGATCGTCTGGCTGCGGGACTTCCTCAAGACCTACCGCGGCGGCTTCGTGGTGATCTCCCACGACATCAACCTGGTCGAGACGGTCGTCAACAAGGTCTTCTACCTGGACGCCAACCGCTCCCAGATCGACATCTACAACATGGGCTGGAAGCAGTACCAGCTCCAGCGCGAGGCCGACGAGAAGCGCCGCAAGCGCGAGCGTGCCAACGCCGAGAAGAAGGCCGCGGCCCTCAACTCCCAGGCGGACAAGATGCGGGCCAAGGCCACCAAGACCGTGGCCGCCCAGAACATGGCCCGCCGCGCCGAGAAGCTGCTCTCGGGCCTCGAGGAGGTCCGCCGGTCCGACAAGGTCGCCAAGCTGCGCTTCCCCGAGCCGGCGCCCTGCGGCAGGACCCCGCTCACCGCCGAGGGCCTGTCCAAGTCCTACGGCTCGCTCGAGATCTTCACCGATGTCGACCTGGCCATCGACAAGGGCTCCCGCGTCGTCATCCTGGGCCTCAACGGTGCCGGAAAGACGACCCTGCTGCGGCTCCTCGCCGGGGTCGAGCAGCCCGACACCGGCGCGGTGAGTCCCGGCCACGGCCTCAAGCTGGGCTACTACGCCCAGGAGCACGAGACCCTGGACCCGGACCGCACGGTGCTGGAGAACATGCGGTCGGCCGCCCCCGACATGGACCTGGTCGAGATCCGCAAGACGCTCGGCTCGTTCCTCTTCTCCGGCGACGACGTCGACAAGCCGGCCGCGGTGCTCTCCGGTGGCGAGAAGACCCGGCTGGCGCTCGCGACCCTCGTGGTCTCCTCCGCGAACGTGCTCCTCCTCGACGAGCCCACCAACAACCTCGACCCCGCGAGCCGCGAGGAGATCCTCGGCGCGCTGCGCACGTACGCCGGGGCCGTCGTCCTGGTGACGCACGACGAGGGCGCGGTGGACGCGCTCCAGCCGGAGCGGATCATCCTGCTGCCCGACGGGGTCGAGGACCTGTGGGGCCAGGACTATGCGGATCTCGTGGCCCTCGCCTGATCCACTTCTTCTGGATCATTCGGCCGATGCGTGATCCGTCATCTGAGTGAGTTCGCCTCGTACACCGGCGCGCCGCCGTCAAGAACCCGGCTGTCCATGGTCACCCCATGCATTCGCCGGGTCCCGTCGCCGTCCGCGGCGCTGACCTGGCTCTTCGCTGCCGTAAGCGCACAGTGACGGTCGACGGGCCGTACGGAATCGGCCATTCTAAAAGCGCTGGTCGCGATCTGGCCGGAAAAGGATGTCGCACGGACCTTGTCGAATGGGTGGCCAGGAAGCCCCCGAGGGGTGATCATGAGAGTCCAGAGCGCACTTCCCATGAGGAGGCACGGGTGGCCGAGACTCTGAAGAAGGGCAGCCGGGTGACCGGCTCCGCGCGCGAAAAGCTCGCGGCTGACCTGAAGAAGAAGTACGACTCCGGTGCGAGCATCCGGGCGCTGGCCGAGGAAACCGGCCGCTCGTATGGGTTCGTTCACCGGATGCTGAGCGAGTCCGGGGTGACCCTCCGTGGTCGCGGCGGAGCCACGCGGGGCAAGAAGGCCCCCGCGTCCTGACCGTCCAGGCGAGGCACCCCCGGCAGGATTGGGCAGTGCCACCCGGTCGATCGAGCGGTCGCCCGGGTGGTTACTGTGCAGTCAACCTTGCCACTCGACCCTGCGGATGACGTAGACGTCGTACGCCATGGCTTACGACCCTGCCTACGCCCCTTCGCGCGGCCGTCGGCGGTCCGACTGCGGCCTATCCGGAGGCGCCCCATGACCCTGCTCGACCAGGACGGCGTACGGCTCACCGTCGATGACGAGGCGGTCGTCGCCACCGTCACGCTCACCAACCCCGCGAAGCGCAATGCCCAATCGCCCGCCCTGTGGCGGGCGTTGACCGAGGCGGGGCGGCTGCTGCCCGGCAGCGTACGGGTCGCCGTGCTGCGCGGTGAGGGCAAGTCCTTCTCGGCCGGGCTCGACCGGCAGGCGTTCACGCCCGAGGGCTTCGACGGCGAGCCGTCCTTCCTCGATCTCGCGCGCGGCTCCGACGCCGAACTGGACGTGGCCATCGCCGAGTACCAGCAGGCCTTCACCTGGTGGCGGCGGACCGACCTCGTCTCCATCGCCGCGGTCCAGGGCCATGCGATCGGCGCCGGCTTCCAGCTGGCGCTCGCCTGCGACCTGCGCGTGTGCGCGGACGACGTCCAGTTCGCCATGCGCGAGACCAGCCTCGGCCTGGTCCCCGACCTCACCGGAACCCACCCGCTGACCGCCCTCGTCGGCTATGCCCGGGCTCTGGAGATCTGTGCCACCGGGCGCTTCGTCCACGCGGCGGAGGCCGAGCGCCTCGGGCTGGCCAACCTGGCCGTCCCGGCCGCCGAACTCGACGCCACCGTACGGGATTTGACCGCCGCCCTCCTCGCGGCCCCCCGGGACGCCCTCATCGAGACCAAGGCCCTGCTGCGCGAGGCCCACACCCGTACGTACGAGGAGCAGCTCGCGGCGGAACGGGCGGCGCAGGCGCGGCGGTTGCGGGATCTGGCGGGGATCGCCGACTAGCCGGCGGAGGGGAGCACCGGCTGGTCGGCATCCGCCGCCGGGATGCGGCTCGCGGCTGACGGCTGATGGCGGCTTACGGCGTCTCCACGGCCGTCACCACGACGGCGACCGTCACCGGCTCCGGGGTGTCGGCCGCCATCGCGGCGGCCACGGCGGCGCGTACGGCCCGGGCCACCTCCACCGCCCGGTGGCTCGTCGCGACCGCCAACTGCACCTCGACGTGGACCCGTTCGACCCCCTGGACCCGGACCGCGCGGGCCAGTCCGCCCAGCATCGGCGCGAACCGCGTCACCCCCGGCACCGCGAGCACCGCGGCGGCCACCGGGGCGTACTCCTCGGAGCCGCGCTCCCGCCGGGGCTCCGGCTGCGGGGTCTCCAAGGGCTGACCGGCCTCCGTGCCCTCCGGAGGCGGTGCAGGCTCGCCCTCCAGCAGCGCGACGATCCGGACGTCGGCCCCCGCCGCGTCCAGCCCGAGTCCGCGCTCCGCCGCCCCCAGCAGCGCCTCCCGCAGCCGCCGGGCCGTCTCCGGCAGCGGCGACAGCGCCCGCGCCGCGCACTCCGCCTCGATCCGGACCGGCCCCGGCGGCAGGGCGCTCACCGGCGGCGGGACGGTCGGCGCGGGCGCCGAGCCGGGATCGGCCAGGGCCAGCCGCAGCCGGTCCAGCCGTACGCCCTCGACCCCGGCCGCCGCGGCCCGCAGCGCGCCGCTCGCCGCGCGCTCGGTGATCCAGGCGCCGTCGTCCGGGCCGCCGAGCGGCAGCAGCCTGCCCAGCCCGAGTTGCCGGCGCACCGTTCCGGCCCATCCGTCAGCGGCCATCGGTGTCATCCCGTCCCCGATCCGCGATCCGCGATCCACGCTCCGCACCATCCGTCCAGCCTGCCGTCCCACCGCTGCCGCATCCCCGAAGCGGCACCGCCCATTCACACTTAATGTGGGAAATGGAGTGAAACGCCGCCTCTCGTATCGACGCTCGCAGAACTCCCGCAGGACCCGCGGAACCCCCGCAGAACTCCTCGGAGGAAGGGACGACCGGCCATGTCCGACACCGCACCGTGGAACCGGCCCGAATCATCTGAGTCCACGGGCGAGCCGCCCAGGAGGCTCCAGAAACGCGGCGGCGGAGACCCGGCCTCGCGCGGGCGCACCACCGTCGCCGACGGGGTCGTCGCGAAGATCGCCGCGCTCGCGGCCCGCGACGTGGTCGGCGTGCACGCGATGGGCAGTGGCCTCGCCCGCACCTTCGGCGCCGTCCGGGACCGGGTGCCCGTCGGCAAGTCGGTGACCCGGGGCGTCACCGCCGAGGTCGGCGAGGTTCAGACGGCTCTCGACCTGGAGATCGTCGTCGACTACGGCGTCTCCATCATGGATGTGGCGCGGGATGTACGGGAGAACGTGATCGCCTCGGTCGAGCGGATGACCGGCCTCGAGGTCGTCGAGGTCAATATCGCGGTGAGTGATGTGAAGCTGCCGGACGAGGAGGACGAGGAAGAGGAACCGCGTCTCCAGTGATCCCTTCGGAGAGGTTCCGGCAGCTCCATCCCGTAGCCGGCGGAAGCCCGTAGCCTTCAGGAAGCCAGAGGAGCGCAAGATGAACACGGCCGTGATCTGCATGATCGCCGGTATGGCGCTGGGCTTCGCCGGGTATTTCGGCGGGTTCGGCGCCTTCGTGGTGGTGGCGGTGCTGGGCGCCATCGGGTTCGTCGTCGGGCGGATGGTCGAGGGCGAGTGGGAGGCCGGGGACTTCTTCCGGCCCCGCGGCGAGGCCCGTGAGCGCGACGAACGGCGGCGGTGAGCGCCGGTGTCGGTCCAGGCTTCGGGCGAGGCCGTCCCGGCGCCACCGGGTGCCGTGCCCGCCGGTCTGCGCGGCGCGCTCCGGATCGCCGACCGCGTGGTGGCCAAGCTCGCCTCGCAGGCCGCCCGGGAGGCGCTGCGCGACGGCCCCGAGGCCGACCGCGTACCGGAGAACCGCCGGCAGCCGCGCGCGAACGTGACCGTGCGGAAGTCGCCACGTCACGGGGGGACGCTCCCGCCGCTGGGTGAGGCGCGCGTACGGATCTCCGTCGAGCTCGGCTATCCCTCGGACGTCGGCGCCCAGTGCGGCGCCGTGCGTCGGCAAGTCGCGGAGCGGGTACGCGAGTTGGCGGGCATGGACGTGCCCCAGGTCTCCGTGACCGTCGAGCGGCTGCACTCCGCGCAGACCCGCCGGGCGGACGAGGTGAGGGTCAGATGAGCGAGCACGCGCCGGATCCGAAGGAGCCGGCGGGCCGTACGGGCCGGCTGCCGACCGCCGCGCGGGCGCCGCGCGGCGGCTCCGACGGGATGGAGCAGTCGCTGTCCGCCGCCGCGTACGAGGGCGGGGGAGCGAAGGAGAAGGCGCGCCGGTTCTGGGCGAGGCGGCGGGTGCCCGCCGCGATCCTCGCGGCCCTCGCAACGGCCGGCGTCGGCCTGGTCCTCTACGACGTCGCCGCCGTGCGGGCCGGGCGGAAGGCGATGACCTGGCGGCGCCGGATCGCCGGCGAACTGGCGGGGCGGCCGCTGGACGACCCCTGGATGATCGGCGGCGCCGCGGCCGCGCTGCTCATCGGGCTCTGGCTGCTGGCCCTCGCCCTCACCCCGGGGCTGCGGGCTCTGCTGGCGATGCGGCGCCCCGCCGGGCTCACGGGCGGAGCCGACGTACGCGGCGGACTCCACCGCTCCGCCGCCGCGCTCGTGCTGCGCGACCGGGCCATGGAAGTGGCGGGCGTGCAGTCGGTACGTGTCGACGTCGGCCGCCGCAAGGTCAAGGCCCGCGCCCTGGCGCACTTCCGCGGACTGGACGAGGTACGCGGCGACCTGGACGCGGCCCTGACGGCAGGGCTGCGGGAGTTGGGCGTCGCCCGGCCGCTCGCGCTGACCGTGCACGTACGACGCCCTCCGAAGAGGTGACGGGCCCATGCTCAGGACGGTGAACCGGGTGCTGCTCGGGCTGGCCGGGCTCGGGCTCCTCGCCCTGGGCGGCGCGGTGCTGGTGCCCGCGCTCGACCTGCCGCGGCGGTGGGGCTTCGCCCTGCCCGGCTGGTGGCCCTTCACGGGGCCGGACGACGTGGTGCTCAGCGAGGCCGGGCGTACGCGGTGGCGGGACGAGGGCTGGTGGTGGCCGGTCGTCTTCGCCGTCCTGGGCGTGCTGCTGGCGCTGATGCTGTGGTGGCTGCTCGCGCAGCTGCGGCGCAGGCGCCTGGGGGAGGTGCTGGTGGACAGCGGGGACGGCGAGGGGGCGGTGCTGCGCGGGCGCGCGCTGGAGGGCGTACTGGCGGCGCAGGCGCGGTCTATGGACGGGGTCGCGGGTGCGGACGTGCTGCTGTCCGGGCGCCGCCGGACGCAGCCGAGGGCCCGCGTGGGGCTCGTACTGGAGCCGCACGCGGGGCCCGCGGAGACGCTGGCGCGCTTCACGGACGAGGGGCTGGCGCACGCGCGCCGCTCGGCCGGGTTGGACCGGCTGCCGGCCGAGGTGCGGATTCGCGAGGTGCGGCACGGGGCGGAGCGGGTCACCTGACGGAGGGCGGGGTTATCGGCCGGGTGCGCGTGCGCGGTCAGCGCGAGCGGCCGAGCAACGCTAACGGCTAACGCCCAACGGTCGGTGGCCCGGTTGCGCCCCTGCCCGCCTCAGAAGCTCCGGCGGGCGCCGCCGTCCACCGGGATCATCACGCCCGTCACGTAGGACGCCGCCGGGGAGAGGAGGAAGGCGGCTGCCTTGCCGAACTCTTCCGGGGTGCCGTAGCGGCGGAGCGGGATCGCGGCGGAGTTGCGGGCGCGGGAGGCTTCCGGGTCGCCGGAGAGGGAGTCCAGTTCGCGGAGGCGGTCCGTGTCGATGCGGCCGGGCATGAGGCCGAGGACGCGGATGCCGCGCGGGCCGAGCTCGACCGACAGGGACTTGGCGAAGCCCGCGAGCCCCGGCCGCAGTCCGTTGGAGATGGTCAGGCCCGGGATCGGTTCGTGGACGGAGCCGGAGAGCACGAAGGTGATCACGCCGCCCTCGGACAGCTCGGCCGCGGCCGTACGGGCCAGGCGCACCGCGCCGAGGAAGACCGACTCGAAGGCCGCCTGCCACTGCTCGTCGGTGTTGTCGGCGGCCGATCCAGGCGGCGGCCCGCCGACGCTGATCAGCACGCCGTCGAAGGCGCCGAATCGGGCGCGGGCGGTGGCGATGAGGCGCTCGGCCGCGGCGGGGTCCGCGTTGTCGGCGCGGACGCCGACCGCGTTCTCTCCGAGTTCGGCCGCCGCGGCCAGCGCGGCCGCCTCCTCGCGCCCGCTGACCACCACCTTCGCGCCCTCGGCGACGAGCCGGCGCGCGGTGGCGAAGCCGAGGCCGCGGGTGGCCCCGGTGACGACGTAGACCCGGTCCTTCAGTTCAAGATCCATGCCCTCATGGTGGCGCATCGCCGTGCGACAGGGCGAAGGCGGTGTTCACCAGCCCCACGTGGCTGAAGGCCTGGGGGAAGTTGCCGAGCTGGCGGCGCGTGGCCGGGTCCCACTCCTCGGACAGCAGCCCGACGTCGTTGCGCACCGCCAGCAGCTCCTCGAACAGGCCGCGGGCCTCCTTGCCGCGCCCGGTCGCGTACAGCGCGTCCGCGAGCCAGAACGAGCAGGCGAGGAAGGCCCCTTCGCGCCCCGGCAGCCCGTCCACGTTGCTGTCGTCGAAGGTGTAGCGGCGCACGAAGCCGCCGTGGTCCAGCTCGCGGCGGACCGCGTCGACCGTGCCGACCACCCGCGGATCGGTGGGCGGGAGGAAGCCGACCCGGGGGATCAGCAGCGTGGCCGCGTCCAGCTCCCGCGATCCGTAGAACTGGGTGAAGGTGTTGCGGTCCGCGTCGTAGCCGTGGCGGCAGACCTCGCGGTGCACGGTCTCCCGCATGGCCCGCCACGGCCCCGGGTCGCCGCCCAGCCGCGGGCACTCCTCCAGGGTCCGTACCGCGCGGTCGGCAGCCACCCACGCCATGACCTTCGAGTGCACGAAGTGACGGCGCTCGCCGCGCACCTCCCACAGCCCCTCGTCCGGCTCGCGCCACTGCGACTCCAGGAACTCCATCATCGTCCGCTGGATGTTCCACGCGTGCTCCTCCTGCGCCATCCCGTGCTCGCGGGAGATCCACAACGAGTCCAGCACCTCGCCGTAGACGTCGAGTTGGAGCTGGTCCACGGCGGCGTTGCCGATCCGGACCGGGGACGAGGCCTCGTAGCCCGGCAACCACGGCACCTCGTACTCCGTCAACCGCCGCTCGCCCGCGAGCCCGTACATGATCTGCAGGTCGGCCGGGTCCCCGGCCACCGCGCGCAGCAGCCAGTCCCGCCAGGCCACGGCCTCCTCCAGATAGCCGCCGGCGACCAGGACGCCCAGGGTGAGCGAGGCGTCGCGCAGCCAGGAGAAGCGGTAGTCCCAGTTCCGGACGCCGCCGATCTCCTCGGGCAGCGAGGTGCTCGCGGCCGCGACGATGCCGCCGCTCGGCGCGTACGTCAGGCCCTTGAGCGTGATCAGCGAGCGCAGCACGGCGTCCCGCCAGGGGCCCTGGTAGCGGCACTTGGCCGACCAGGCCTCCCAGTCCGCCACGCTCTGCGCCAGCGCCGCGTACGGGTCGATCCGGCGCGGCCGCTTCTGGTGCGAGGGGTGCCAGGTCAGCACGAACGCGACGCGCTCGCCTTGGGAGACGGTGAAGTCGGAGTACGTGCAGAAGTCCTTGCCGTACGTCGGCACCTCCGGCTCACTGCGCAGCCACACCGCGTCCGGCCCCGCGATGGCGATGCGGTGTCCGTCGGAGCGGCGCATCCAGGGGACGACGCTGCCGTAGTCGAACCGCAGCCGGATCTCGCTGCGCACCGGCACCGAGCCCGAGACGCCTTCGACGATCCGTACGAGGTCGGGCATCCGGTCCCGCTGCGGCATGAAGTCGGTGACCTTGACGGTGCCGGACTCGGTGTCCCAGAAGGTGTCGAGGACGAGGGTGCCCTCGCGGTACGCGCGGCGGCTGCGGGTGTCGCCGGCGGCGGGGGCCAGGCGCCAGTGGCCGTTGTCCTCGTCGCCGAGCAGTGCGGCGAAGCAGGCGGCCGAGTCGAAGCGGGGCAGGCACAGCCAGTCGATCGAGCCGTCCCTGCCCACGAGCGCGGCGGTCTGGAGATCGCCGATGAGCGCGTAGTCCTCGATGTGTCCCGGCACGGTGTTCGCCTCGCCCTTCCACGCTTCCGTGGGGCCCCTGCCCGTAGCGTGCCGTGCGCATGCGGAGGACGCGACCGGGGTGGGCGGGTCGGCCGCCCGCCGTCACCGGGACCGGGGGTCAGGCCGCCGGGACCGGGGTGGCGGGCTCCGGCGCCTTCCCCCGCGCGGCCAGACGGTCGTTGCGCTCGCGGCGGACCAGCACCACCCAGCCCACCGGGACGCCCGCCGCGAACAGCCACCACTGGATCGCGTACGCCATGTGCGGGCCGATGCTGTCGTGGTCGGGCTCCGGCACCAGTTCGGGCTGCCCCTTGGCGCGGGGGGCCGGGGCGGTCCCGGTCAGCTCGATGTAGCCGCCGAGGACAGGGCCGTCGAGCGCGGCGGCCCGCTGCCGGCTGTTGATCAGCATGACCTGGCGCGGCGGCAGGCCCCGCTTGTCCTTGATGCCGCTCTCGGCGGTCGTCTCGTCGGGCATCAGCCGCCCGGTGACCTCGACATGTCCTGCGGGGGCGGGCGG
>NZ_LIQY01000181.1 GCF_001418495.1 Streptomyces pathocidini
CCCCGTCCCGTACGGCCGCGAGGTCGCGGTGGGCGCGCACCGCCTCGGACGGGAGGCGGGTGAGCGGCATCCGGCGGGTGAGGAGGCGGGTGGCAGCCAGCAGCTTCGCACCGGAGCGGCGGCTGGTGCCCAGGACCTCGACGGGCGCCGGGGTTCCGTCGGCCCGGGGGAAGGCGTGCGGGAAGTCGAGGATGCCGCCCACGTCGGCGCCGCGGAAGGCGTAGATGGACTGGTCCGGGTCGCCGAAGGCGACCAGGGTCCTGCCGCCGCCCGCGAGCGCCTTCAGCAGGCGTACCTGGGCCGCGTCCGTGTCCTGGTACTCGTCGACGAACACCGCGTCGTAGCGGGCCGCCAGCTCCGCCGCGACTTCGGGGCGCGCGGCCAGCAGTACGGCCCGGTGCACCAACTCCGCGTAGTCCAGGGCGCCCTGGTGGTCCAGGATGTCCAGGTACTCGGTGAGGAAGCCGGCAGCCGCCGCCCAGTCCGGCCGCCGCGTCCTGCGGGCGAAGGCGCCCAGCGCCTCCGGACCGAGGCCCAGCTCCCGGCTGCGGGCCAGCACCGCCCGCACCTCGTCGGCGAAGCCGCGCGTGGTCAGGCAGGCCCTCAGCTCGTCCGGCCACGGGACCCCGCCGCGCCCCTCCCGCGCCAGCTCCGCCTGCCCGGCGAGCAGCTCGCGCACTACCAGGTCCTGCTCGGGCCCGGACAACAGCCTGAGGGGGTCGGCGAAGAACTCCGCGTCCTGATGGGCCCGGACGAGGGCGTAGCAGTAGGAGTGGAAGGTGGTCGCCTGCGGCCCGTAGGTGCCCGCGCCGAGCCGGGCCGCCATCCGGTCCCGCAGCTCGACCGCCGCCTTGCGGCTGAAGGTCAGGACGAGGATCCGCTCCGGATCCGTGCCCTTGGAGACCCGTTCCGCGACCGCCTCCACCAAGGTGGTGGACTTGCCCGTGCCCGGTCCGGCGAGGACGAGCAGCGGGCCGCCGGAGTGCTCAACCACTGCCCGCTGGCGTGCGTCCAGAACAGGAGGATCCACCGGCCCCGGCGGGGTGCGCACCAGTCGGTACGCGCCGGTGTCCGACGGTCGTGCCTGCCGGTGCGGCGCGGGTGACTGGATGGAGGAGCTCACGTGGTCGCCGGTCCTGGTGGGTGTGGCGTGTCGGCTGTGGCGCCGGTTGTGCCGTTTGTCGTGCGGGGTGCGAGTGCATGACGCTACGCCCTCGGAATCCCGCTCCGCAGGGGGTCCCGCACTCGCCCCGGATACCCCTATTGGTCACGAATGGCGGAAGCTGTCAGATATGAGTTCGTTCGTCCACGCCACCCCCGCCGCCGTCCCAGCGCGCCCGGGCCATGTCGATCTTCGGCTGATGGCCGGCCGCCGCCCGCGACGCGGTACGCAGCGGCGTGCCCTCGGCGCGGTAGTGATCGAGCGCCCGCCGCTCGTGGCCCGGCAGCAGCGCCCCGTCGGCACGCACGACGCGCCACCACGGCACCGCGCCCCCGTACAGCGCCATGACCCGTCCGACCTGGCGCGGACCGCCCTCGCCGAGCCACTCGGCGACGTCCCCGTACGTCATGACGCGGCCCGGCGGGATCTGCTCGGCGACCTCCAGGACCCGCTCCGCGTACTCCGGCAACTGGTCCGCCGAGGTGCTCTCCGGACTCTTCCGACTCATCCGGCCCATGCTGCCGTACGCCACCGACAGCGCCGGCCCGAACCCGCAGGGGAGCCCGTGCCGACGGCCCCCAGGGCGGGCCTTCCGTTCCGCCCGCCCCCGAAATGCACCCTGATGCCCTCCTCGGGGGCCCGGTCGTGCCACCATCTTCCGGGCGGTGACTGGTGATACGAGATCAGCGAGAGACAGCGGGACAGCAGAGCGCCGAGCCTCCGGAGGAGGCCGGCCCCTCTGACGTGCCGCCGCGCCCGCAGAGCGACGGGGGCAGCGAGGAAGAGGCCCACGCCGACCAGGTCTCCGGGGACGAGCCCCTGCTCCCCGCGCGCGTGCACCGGCCCGCCGACCTCGTACGCGTCCTGCTCGGCCTGCTCGGGATCGGCGTCGTGCTGGTCATCGCGCTCTTCGCGCACGGCACCACCCAGGGCCTGGAACAGGACATCGGCAAGGGCACGGGACAGGCGCCCGACCTGCTGACCAGCTTCGCCGGGTTCGCCTCCAGCGTCGCCATCCTGATCGTGCCCGTCGCCTTCGCGGTCGAGCGGCTGATCAAACGCGACGGGCTGCGCATCGCGGACGGCGTGCTGGCCGCGGTCCTCGCGCACGGCGTCTCGCTCGCCACCGACCTGTGGGTGGCGCAGTCCGCCCCCGAGTCGATCCAGGACGCGCTGACCATGCAGGCGCCCAGCGGTGACATCACCGACCCGGTGCACGGCTATCTGGCGCCCGTCATCGCCTATATGACGGCTGTCGGCATGGCCCGCCGACCACGCTGGCGGGTGATCCTCTGGGCGGTGCTCTCGCTCCAGGTGTTCGCGGTGCTCGTCGGCGGGTTCACGACGCCGTTCTCGATCATCGTGACCATCCTGATCGGCTGGACGGTCGCCTACGGGACGCTCTACACGGTCGGCTCCCCCAATGTGCGGCCCACCGGCCAGAACCTCCTCGCCGGGCTCCGCCGCGTCGGCTTCAAGCCGGTCAGCGCCCTGCGTGCCGAGGACACCCCCGACGCCGAGAACCAGGAGCGCGGCCGGCGCTACATGGTGACCCTGGAGGACGGGCCCCCGCTCGACGTGACCGTCGTCGACCGCGAGCAGCAGGCCCAGGGGTTCTTCTACCGCGTGTGGCGCCGCTTCGCGCTGCGCGGCATCACCCAGCGCCGCAGCCTCCAGTCGCTGCGCCAGGCCCTGGAGCAGGAGGCCCTGCTCGCGTACGCGGCCATCGCCGCCGGCGCCAACGCGCCCAGGCTGATCGCCACCTCCGAGCTCGGCCCGGACGCCGTGATGCTCGTCTACGAGCACACCGGCGGCCGCACCCTGGACTCGCTGCCCGACGAGGAGATCACCGACGGGCTGCTGCGCAACGCCTGGCTCCAGGCGCGGGCGCTCCAGTCGCGGCGCATCGCGCACCGCAGGCTGGTCGGCGACGCGATACTGGTCGACCCCTCCGGCTCGGTCGCCCTGACCGACCTGCGCGGCGGCGAGATCGCGGCCGGCGACCTCGTCCTGCGCATGGACATCGCCCAGCTGCTCACCACGCTCGGGCTGCGGGTCGGCGCGGAGCGCTCGGTGGCCGCGGCGGTCGAGGTCATGGGCCCGGACGCGATCGCCGACAGCCTGCCGCTGCTCCAGCACATCGCGCTCAGCCGGACCACCCGCGCCACGCTGCGGCAGCTCGGCAAGGAGCGGGCGCAGCGCGAGCGTGAGGCGGTTCTGGAGGCCTCCCGCGCCTCCCGCGAGGAGGAGGCCCACCGAGGCGGCGCCAAGGCCGTCTCGGGGCGCAAGGCGTCGCGCGCCGAGCGGAAGGCCGTACGGGCCGAGCGGATCGCCGAGAAGCGGGCCATCGACGAGGCGGTCGAGGAGGCCCGCGAGGAGGACCTGCTGGCGCAGATCCGGCAGCAGGTCCTGCTGATCCGCCCGCAGGCGCCGGTCGAGCCCGCGCGTCTGGAGCGGATCCGGCCCCGGACGCTGGTGAGCTTCATCGCGGGCGCGTTCGCCGCGTACTTCCTGCTGTCCACGCTCACCCACGTCAGCTTCAAGGACGTGATCGCGGAGGCGAACTGGTGGTGGGTCCTGTCCGCGTTCGCCTTCTCCGCCCTCACCTATGTGGCCGCCGCGCTCAACCTGCTCGGCTTCGTGCCCGAGAAGGTGTCCTTCGTACGGACGGTGCTGGCGCAGGTCGCCGGGTCCTTCGTGAAACTGGTCGCGCCCGCGGCGGTCGGCGGTGTGGCGCTCAACACCCGCTTCCTGCAGCGCGCGGGCGTACGCCCAGGGCTCGCGGTGGCCAGCGTCGGCGCCTCCCAACTGGCGGGCCTGGGCGTGCACATCGTGCTGCTGCTGACCTTCGGCTACATCACGGGGACCGAGCGCACCCCCTCGCTGACCCCGTCCCGTACGGTCATCGCCGGGCTGCTGACGGCCGCGGTGCTGGCGCTGATCGTGACGGCCGTGCCGACGCTGCGGAAGTTCGTCTCCACGCGCGTGCGGTCGCTCTTCGCGGGCGTGGTGCCTCGGATGCTCGACATCCTCCAGCGGCCCCAGAAGCTGCTCTCCGGACTCGGCGGGATACTGCTGCTGACCCTGGGCTTCGTGATGTGCCTGGACGCCTCGATCCGGGCCTTCGGCGGCGAGCTGAGCTACGCGAGCATCGCGGTCGTCTTCCTCGCGGGCAACGCGCTGGGGTCCGCGGCACCGACCCCGGGCGGTGTGGGCGCCATCGAGGCCACTCTGACCTTCGGCCTCATCGCGGCCGGGCTGCCCAAGGAGATCGCGACGCCGGCGGTGCTGCTGTTCCGGCTGATGACGTTCTGGCTGCCGGTGCTGCCGGGATGGCTGTCCTTCACGCACCTGACCCGGAAGCAGGCCATCTAGGGCGGGTTCCGGCGGGTCTCTCCGCCATGACCTGGTCGAGTTTCCGGCGGGCCTCTCCGCCGTGACCTGGTCGAGTTGAGGAACGGATCGGCTGTTCTACAGTTCCTAAAGGGCGACCTACAGGACGGGGAACACCGTGTCGGTTCGCGCACGATCCATTCGGGAGGGGTCCATACGG
>NZ_LIQY01000182.1 GCF_001418495.1 Streptomyces pathocidini
AGCGCGGGCCCCGTCGCGTAGCGGGGTCAGTCCTCGCCCAGGTACGCCTTCCGGACCGACTCGTCGTGCAGCAGGTTCTGCCCCGTGCCCGACAGGACGATCTTGCCGATCTCCATCACATGGCCCTGATCCGCCAGCGACAGCGCCGCCTGCGCGTTCTGCTCGACGAGCAGGATCGTCGTGCCCTGCGCCTTCAGCTCGGCGATCGTCTCCATGATCTTCTGCATCATGATCGGCGAGAGCCCCATCGAGGGCTCGTCGAGCATCAGCAGCTTCGGTCGGGACATCAGCGCCCGCCCCATCGCCAGCATCTGCTGCTCCCCGCCGGAGAGCGTGCCCGCCGCCTGGTTGCGGCGTTCGCCGAGGATGGGGAAGAGGTCGTAGGCCTTCTGGATGTCCTTCCGGATCCCCTCAGTATCGCTCCGCAGGAAGGCGCCGAGCTGGAGGTTCTCCGCGATCGTCAGGCGGGGGAAGATGTGCCGCCCCTCGGGCGAGTGCGCGAGACCCAGCGCGACGATCTTGTGCGCAGGCACCCCGGCCAGCGGCTTGCCGTCGAAGCGGATCGAGCCGGCGAGCGGCTTGAGCAGCCCGGACAGCGTGCGCAGCGTGGTTGTCTTGCCGGCGCCGTTGGTGCCGATGAGGGTGACGACCTGGCCGGCTTCGACGCTGAACGAGATGCCCTTGACGGCCTCGATCTTGCCGTAGGCGACCCGGAGGTCCTCGACTTCGAGCAGTGCGGTCACTGGTCGTCCTCCGTACGTGCGGTGGTGCTCGGTGCCTCCGCGCCGGCTGCGGCGGCGGCCCCCGCCGCGGCCCCGGCGTGCGCCTCCGCCGCCTCGACCTCGGCGACCTCCTCGGCGCCCGGAGCGCCCTCGAAGGGCGTGCCGAGGTACGCGGCGACGACGCGCTCGTCGCCCTGGACGACCTCGGAGCTGCCCTCGACGAGCTTCTCGCCCTGGACGAGCACGGCGACGCGGTCGCACAGGTTGAAGATGAAGCGCATGTCGTGCTCGATGACGAGCACGGCGGTGCCCTGGTCCCGGATGGCGAAGACCAGTTCCTCGGTGGCTCGGGTCTCCTGCGGGTTCATGCCCGCGGTCGGCTCGTCCAGCAGCAGCAGACCGGGGTCGCTGGCCAGCGCCCGGGCGATCTCCAGCTTGCGCTGCTCGCCGTAGGGCAGGTTGCGGGCGAGGTGGTCGCGCTTGGCGGCCAGGCCGGTGAACTCCAGGAGTTCCATGGCCCGTTCCTCGGAGGCCCGCTCGGCCTTCTTGAAGCCGGGGCCGCGCAGCAGCGCGGACCACAGGCCCTCCTTGGTGCGGGTGTGCCGCCCCACGAGGACGTTTTCCAGAACGGTCATGTTGGCGAAGAGCCGGATGTTCTGGAAGGTGCGCGCGATGCCCGCCTGGGTGACCAGATGGGGCTTGGGCGGCAGCACGGTGCCCTGGTACGCGACGGTGCCCTCGGTCGGCACGTACAGCCCGGTGAGGCAGTTGAAGAAGGTGGTCTTCCCCGCGCCGTTGGGGCCGATGAGCCCGACGATCTCGCCGGGGTGCACTTCGAGGTCCACCGACCGTACGGCGGTGAGGCCGCCGAAGCGCATGGTGACGCCGGTGGCGCTGAGCACGGGCCCGGTGGGGCCGCCGACCGGGGTGGTCTCGGTGGTCGTGGTGGTCATCTCTCTCACGCCTCCGCCTTCGCCGTGCCGACGCCGGCCGCCGCTTCGGGCAGGCGCTGTTCGGGTACGTCGAGCTGGCCGGTCTCGTGGAACTCGAGCTGCTTCCTGCGGTCGGCGATCAGGCCCTCGGGGCGGAAGCGCATCAGGAGGATGAGCGCGATCCCGAACAGGAACAGCTGGTAGTCGGCCATGAACTGCATCTTGGCCGGGATGAGGTAGAGCAGCGCCGCGCCCACGATGGGGCCGCTGAGCGTGCCCATCCCGCCGAGGATGACTGCGGCCAGCAGGAAGGCCGAGTTGGGCGGTACGGGCCCGGCGAACTGGTACTGCTCCGGCGTCACGGTGTACGTGACGTGCGCCTGGACCGTGCCGGCGAGGCCCGCGAGGGCGGCGCCGAGGGCGAAGGCGAGGAGCTTGAGCCGGAAGGCGTTGATGCCCATGGCGGTCGCGGCGGTCTCGTCCTCGCGGATGGCGACCCACGCGCGGCCGATGCGGGACTCCCCGGCGCGGCGGAAGACGAGCACGACGACGGCGGTGACGACCAGCATCAGCAGGTAGTAGTTGCCGAACCGGCCGACGGGGACGCCGAGGATGGTGTGCTCGATCCCGAAGTCGAACCCGAAGAGGTTCAGGTCGGGCACGTTGGGGATGCCGGCTGAGCCGTTGGTGACATCGGGTCCTGTCGACCCGTTGAGGTTGTTCATGGTGATCCGGAAGATCTCTCCGAACCCGAGGGTGACGATGGCGAGGTAGTCGCCGCGCAGCCGCAGGGTCGGGGCGCCGATGAGGACGCCGAAGATCAGGGACACCGCCGCGCCGGTCAGCACCGCGGCCCAGAACGGGAACTGGACGCCGATGGTGGAGTCGCTGGAGCCGGAGACCAGCGCGGCCGCGTAGGCGCCGACGCCGAGGAAGGCGACGTAGCCGAGGTCGAGGAGGCCGGCGAGGCCGACGACCACGTTGAGGCCGAGCGCCACGGTCGCGAAGATCAGGATGTTCGTCGCGACCGAGGTGTACTGGTCGTTGGTCTGGGTGAAGGGGAAGCAGACGGCGGCGGCGAAGGCCGCGGCCAGCGTGACGTTGCGGTGCTTGGCGGTCAGCGCGGTGAGCCGGCCGATGAGCCCGGCGCGGTGCAGCGCGCCGAAGGCGAAGCCGACCAGGATGAGGTAGCCGATGAACAGCTCGCCGTACTCGGTGTCGATGCCGTACGTGAACACGTAGAGCCCGATGCCGAACGAGGCGGCGATGACCAGGATTTCGGCCCAGGAGGGCAGCGCCTGCGCGGGCCTGGCCGCGGTGGCGGCGAGGCTGCCCGTGAAGCGCTGCCAGCCGGTCGGCTTCTCCTCCTCGGTGGCGCGGTCGGCGGGGAGGCCGAGGGTGGCGAGGAGGGTGGCCAGGGAGGCGAGGCCCGCGGCCCAGCCGCCCGGTTCGAGGTTGGCCAGACCGCCGAGCTGGACCGAGATCGCGGTGATCGTGTACCAGGTCGTGCCGAGCGTGCCGAGCGCCAGCCAGAGGACGGGCGCGGTGGTGCCGGCGGGGGTGAGCCAGCGCAGGCCCTTGAACCCGTAGCCAGCCGCGGCGAACAGGGCGGTCAGCAACGCGCCGACGAGGGTGAGGACTTGGAGGCCGCCGGGGTAGCCGGTGACGGTGAGATCGCCGGGGAAGTCGTCGGTCCAGGTCCAGGCGAGGAAGGTGCTCGCGAGGGTGGCGGCGGCTCCGGCCGCGGTGGCGGCGCGGGCGGCCGCCGGGGGCAGCGGGAGGACGGGTGCGGTCCCGTGGGTGGTGGTCATGCGTATCACGCCCGATCCGCGACGCGTTCGCCGAGCAGGCCCTGTGGCCGCAACAGCAGTACCAGGATGAGGAGGACGAAGGCCCACACGTTCTTCCAGCCGCCGCCGCCGAACTGGTCCATGCCCGGGATGTGTTCGACGTACGCGGTGGCGAGGGCCTCGGCGACGCCGAGGACGAGACCGCCGAGCATCGCGCCGTAGATGTTGCCGATGCCGCCGAGGACGGCGGCGGTGAAGGCCTTGAGCCCCATGATGAAGCCCATGCGGAAGTCGACCTGGCCGGTGCGCAGCCCGTAGGCGACCGCGGCGACGGCGGCGAACGCCGCGCCGATGGCGAAGGCCATCACGATGATGCGGTCGGTGTTGATGCCCATGAGCTTGGCGGTGTCCGGGTCCTGGGCGGTGGCCTGCATGCCGCGCCCGGTGCGGGTCTTGGACACGAACAGGCCGAGCAGCAGCATGCAGATCGGGGCCGCGACGACCACGAACAGCTCGCTGCGCTGGATGTCGGCACCGAGGAAGTGGATCGGGTCGCCGCTGAACTGCGGGAAGACGCGGGCCTTCTTGGCGTTGGGGTACCACTTCCAGATGGCCTGCTGGAGCGCGATGGACAGGCCGATCGCGGTGATCAGCGGGGCCAGGCGCGGGGCGCCGCGCAGCGGGCGGTAGGCGAACCGCTCGGCGGCGACGCCGACGAGCACGGAGGCGGCCACGCCACCGAGGATCATCAGCGGCAGCGCCAGGAGCAGCGCGGTTCCGCTGGGGAGGGCCAGGTAGGTGGTCAGCGCGCCGAAGCCGCCGATCATGAATATCTCGCCGTGGGCGAAGTTGATGAGCTGGACAATGCCGTAGACCATCGTGTAGCCGATCGCGATGAGACCGTACATCGCGCCGAGGATGAGTCCATTGGCCAGCTGTTGCGGCAGTTCGTTCACCGCAGGGCCTCCGTGGGGTGGGACGGATGGGCTGTGCCGTTTGCAGAGACGCGCGAGGGCGCTGGTAGCGCCCTCGCGCGGCCTGTACGGGTGGTGCTGTGAAGTTGCGCTGGAAGGTGCGGAGTCGGTGCCGGGCGTCAGCCCGTGAACTCGCCGCTCTTGACGTTCTTCCAGACCTTCTGCTGGACCTTGTAGACGGTGATGGTCTTGTTCGTGGTGTCGCCGAACTCGTCGAAGGCGACGGTGCCGGTGACGCCGTTGAAGTTGACCTTGCTCATGGCCTCGACGACCTTGGCGCGGGCGTCCTCGGGCAGCTTGCCGCCGTTGTCCTGCACGACCGCCTTGACGGCCTGGATGACCGCCCAGCCGGCGTCGTAGGAGTAGCCGCCGTAGGTCTCGTACGGGTCGGCGTACTTGCTGGCGTTGTAGTCCTCGACGAACTTCTTGGCGGAGTCCAGGACCTCGACCGGCTCGCCGACGGAGGTGCCGAGGTCGCCCTCGGAGTTCTTGTTGAGCTTGATGAAGTCGTCGGACTTCATGCCGTCGCCGCCCATGAGCGGGATCTTGGCGCCGGAGTCCTTAAGCTGCTGGCTCAGCGGGCCGGCGGCCGGGTACTCGCCGCCGTAGTAGACGGCCTCGGCGCCGGAGCTCTTGACCTTGGAGACGACCGCGTTGAAGTCGCGCTCCTCGGGCTCCACCTTGTCGGTGCCGACGACCTTGCCGCCCAGCTTCTTGAACTCCTGGGTGAAGGTCTTGGCCAGACCGGCGCCGTAGGTCTTCTGGTCGTCGATGACGAAGACCTTCTTGATCTTCGCCTCGTTGAAGAGGTACTGGGCCGCGAACGGGCCCTGCACGGCGTCGGTGGTGGAGGTGCGGAAGTACGAGCCGAACTGGCGCTTCTTGGCGCCGGTCTGCCAGTCCTTGCCCTGGGTGAGCTCGGGGGCGGTGTTGGCGGGGGAGACCTCGGCGAGCTTGGCGTTGTCGAAGATCTTCTGCATCGACTGCGCCACGCTGGAGTTGAGCGGGCCGACGACGCCGATGACGTCCTTGTTGGCGACCAGCTTGGTGGCGTTCTGCTGACCGGAGTTGGGCTGGCCCTGGTCGTCCAGCGGCTCGATCTTGAACTCGACGCCGGGGACCTCGTTGTTCTTGTTGGCCGTCTTGGCGGCCAGGTCCACGGAGTTCTTGATGCCCTGGCCGAGTGCGGACAGGTCGCCCGTCAGGGGGACGGAGACACCGATGACGACCGTTGTCTTGTCGCCGTTCCCTTCGCCCCCTTTGCCCTCGTCGCGCGAGCCGCAGGCGGTGAGGGTGAGCGCTCCTGTGGTGAGCATGGTGGTGATGATGAGCAAGGAGCGGTTACGCACGATCAGTCCTTTCCCCAGGCGCGGCTTCCTCTGATGAGGTGCCGTCTGACGCGCCGGAAGAGAGAAACGGACTGTGCGAGACCCGGCGCGCGGTGACTGGCGGTGACTCTAAGCGCGTGGCGCGGCCGGGGGCAGAGGTGCAGGCCAGGATGTGACTGTCTTGTTATGACACAGGTCACGGTGGGGCGTCGATGTAGCGCCGATAACCAGTCGAATCGGGGCAATTGGCTGCAAGGCGTGAGGTCCGCATGGTGAGAAGTCGCAGTTCCGCTAAGCAGTTGCGGGTGTCCTGGCTCACATCGGATCGAAACCGGCGAAGGCTGTCACGGAGCGGTGTTGCGTGTAAGCGCCACGAAGGCGGCCTGCGGCCTCGCACATTGCGTGGATGTTACACAGTGTTACGGCTGCGGGGGTGCGGCCCGGGCGCCGTGAGGCCGCGGCCGCGGTCCGCGCGCGGCCTCTCACGACCGCGGCGCAGGCCTGGGGGCTCACGACCGCGGGCTCGGACTGTGGCTCAGGGCCGGCGCTGACGAATTGGCGCTCACGACTGCGGCGGCGCCTCGCGCAGCAGGCAGGTGAGCCGGGCCGAGCACACGCGCCGGTCCTGCTCGTCGCTGATCACGATCTCGTACGTGGCGGTGGACCGGCCCCGGTGCACGGGCTTGGCCACGCCGGTCACCAGGCCGGACCGAATCCCGCGGTGGTGCGTGCAGTTGAGGTCCACGCCGACCGCGATCTTGCCGGGGCCGCCGTGCAGCATCGCCCCGACGGAGCCCAGCGTCTCGGCCAGCACCGCCGAGGCGCCGCCGTGCAGCAGCCCGTACGGCTGGGTGTTGCCCTCCACGGGCAGGGTCCCGACGACGCGCTCGGGTGAGGCCTCCAGCACCTGCAGGCCCATGCGGTTGCCCAGGTGGCCCGCGGAGAACAGCGCGGGGAGATCGAGGCCCAGCCCGGCCCACTCGTCGATGATCTCCTGCGGGAACGCGACGCTGTTGTGCTCACCCATGGGGCCCGGCTCCGATCGTCCGCGGTCGCCCTGCGACCGCCAGCTGTTTCCCTGCAGGAGGCTTCTTACCAGGTGGCCTGAGCGAACGCTCAGTCCGGGCCCGGCTGTTCGAGGCGCACCACCAGCGACTTGCTGGTGGGCGTGTTGCTGGTGTCGGCGGTCGCCTCCAGGGGGACCAGGACGTTGGTCTCCGGGTAGTACGCGGCGGCGCAGCCGCGCGCGGTGGGGTAGTGCACGACCCGGAAGCCGGCCGCCCGGCGCTCGCTGCCGTCCCGCCACTCGCTGACCAGATCCGCGTACGAGCCGTCGGCCAGGCCCAGCCGGGCGGCGTCCTCGGGGTTGACCAGCACCACGCGGCGGCCGTTTCTGATGCCCCGGTAGCGGTCGTCGAGACCGTAGATCGTGGTGTTGTACTGGTCGTGCGAGCGCAGCGTCTGGAGCAGCAGGCGGCCTTCGGGCACTCTTGGGTATTCGACGGGCGCCGCGGTGAAGTTGGCCCTGCCGGTGGCCGTGGGGAAGCGGCGGTCGTCGCGTGGCGCGTTCGGCAGCGTGAACCCGCCGGGGCGGCGCACCCTGGCCTCGAAGTCCTCGAAGCCGGGCACGACCCGGGAGACGCGGTCCCTGATGCGGGCGTAGTCCTTCTCGAACTCCTCCCAGGGCGTGCGGCTCTCCTCGCCCAGCACCCGCCGGGCCAGCCGGCACACGATCGCCGGCTCGGACAGCAGATGGGGGCTGGCCGGCTCCAGCCGGCCGCGCGAGGCGTGCACCATGCCCATGGAGTCCTCGACGGTCACGAACTGCTCGCCCCCGCCCTGCAGATCGCGCTCCGTGCGGCCGAGGGTGGGCAGGATCAGGGCGCGGGTTCCGGTGACCGCGTGCGAGCGGTTGAGCTTGGTGGAGACGTGCACGGTGAGCCGGGCCCGGCGCATGGCCGCCTCGGTGACCTCGGTGTCGGGGGACGCGGCGACGAAGTTCCCGCCCATGGCGAAGAAGACCTTCGCCGAGCCGTCGCGCAGCGCGTGGATGGACCGCACCGTGTCCAGGCCGTGCTCGCGCGGGGGCGCGAAGCCGAACTCCCTCTCCAGGGCGTCCAGGAAGGCGGGGGAGGGGCGCTCGAAGATGCCCATGGTGCGGTCGCCCTGCACGTTGCTGTGCCCGCGCACCGGGCACACGCCAGCGCCCGGGCGGCCGATGTTCCCGCGCAGCAGCAGAAAGTTGACGATCTCCTGGATGCTGGGCACGGAGTGCTTGTGCTGGGTCAGGCCCATCGCCCAGCACACGATGATCCGCCGCGACTCCAGGACCATCCGCAGCGCCTGCTCGACGGCGGGCCGGGACAGCCCGGTGGCGCGCAGCGTCTCCGCCCAGTCCTGGGCCCTGGCCGCCGCCGCGAACTCCTCGAAACCATGGGTGTGTTCGGCGACGAACTCCTCGTCGACCGCCCCGTCCGCCTCCAGGATCAGCCGGTTGAGCGTACGGAAGAGGGCCTGGTCGCCGCCGATGCGGATCTGCAGGAACAGGTCGGTCAGGGCCGTGCCGCCGCCGGTGAGCCCGCGCGCGGTCTGCGGGTTCCTGAACCGTTCGAGGCCCGCCTCGGGCAGCGGGTTGACGGTGATGATCCGCGCGCCGCCCGCCTTGGCCTTCTCCAGCGCGGACAGCATCCGCGGGTGGTTGGTGCCCGGGTTCTGCCCGGCGACGATGATCAGGTCGGCGCGGTGGAGGTCCTCCAGCAGGACGGTGCCCTTGCCGATGCCGAGGGTCCCGGTGAGCGCCGAACCCGAGGACTCGTGGCACATGTTGGAGCAGTCCGGGAGGTTGTTGGTGCCGAACTCGCGGGCGAACAGCTGGTAGAGGAAGGCGGCCTCGTTGCTCGTACGGCCCGAGGTGTAGAAGACAGCCTCGTCGGGGGAGCCGAGCCCGTGTAGCTCCTCGGCGACGATGTCGAAGGCGCGCTCCCAGGGGACCGGGACGTAGCGGTCGGCGCCCTCGGCGAGATACATCGGCTGGGTGATCCGGCCCTGCTGGCCCAGCCAGTAGCCGCTGCGGGCGGCGAGGTCGGCAACCGGGTGGGCGGCGAAGAAGTCGGGGGTCACGCGGCGCAGCGTGGCCTCCTCGGCGACGGCCTTCGCGCCGTTCTCGCAGAACTCCGCGGCGTGCCGCCTGTCCGGCTCGGGCCAGGCGCAGCCCGGGCAGTCGAAGCCGTCCTTCTGGTTGACCTTGAGGAGGGTGAGCGCGGTCCGCCGCACGCCCATCTGCCGCTGCGCGGCCTTCAGCGTGTGCCCGATGGCGGGGAGCCCCGCCGCGGCGTGCTGCGGAGCGCCCACCTCGGGCGCGTCCTGAACCGGATCCCCTGCGGGGGGCTTGCCTGCCATTGACCCCGACCTCCTCGCTCGACCACCTCCCCTCGATCCTGCCACGCCGCCTCGCGGCGATGCGGGGCCTGTGGATAACCATCTCCGCCGGCGCGGGCGGGGACACCGTTCCGGTGTGGGCAGGCGTTCCGCAAGGGCGGAACGGGTGGGCACACCGGAACCCGCACTCGGCGCACGGGCCTCGCCCCCCACCGGAGCGTTGCCGCTCCGGAACGCCAACCTCACCCGGGGGCTGGGGTCTCGTACGCGGCTGCCCGCCGGTGGCCCCGTTGTGCCCACCCGTTCTGCCCTTAGCAGAACGCATGCCCACAACGTGGGCGAACCCTGCCGCCCACAGCGCGGCGTGCGCGCCCGCTCGGGCCGTCCCGCCCGCCCGGGCCGGGGTGTCAGTGATACGTGGCAGGATCGGGGGCGTGGCTGAGAACGTGACGAAGAAGACCGCAGAGACCGCCGCCGGAACCACGTCGGAGGCCAGACCCCGTCTGCTCCTCCTGGACGGGCACTCCCTCGCGTACCGCGCGTTCTTCGCGCTGCCCGCCGAGAACTTCAGCACCACCACGGGCCAGACCACGAACGCGATCTACGGCTTCACCTCGATGCTGGCGAACACGCTCCGCGACGAGCGCCCCACCCACCTCGCGGTCGCCTTCGACGTCTCCCGCAAGACCTGGCGCTCCGAGGAGTTCGCCGAGTACAAGGCGAACCGCTCCAAGGCGCCCGACGAGTTCAAGGGCCAGGTCGAGCTGATCGGCGAGCTGCTCGACGCGATGAACGTGACCCGCTTCGCGGTCGAGGGCTTCGAGGCCGACGACGTGATCGCCACCCTCGCCACCCAGGCCGAGTCCGCCGGCTTCGAGGTGCTGATCGTCACCGGCGACCGCGACTCGTTCCAGCTGGTCAGCGACCACGTCACCGTTCTCTACCCGACCAAGGGCGTCTCCGAGCTGACCCGCTTCACCCCGGAGAAGATCGAGGAGAAGTACGGCCTCACGCCCGCGCAGTACCCGGACTTCGCCGCCCTGCGCGGCGACCCGTCCGACAACCTCCCAGGCATCCCCGGCGTCGGCGAGAAGACCGCCACGAAGTGGATCAACCAGTTCGGCTCCTTCGCCGAACTCGTCCAGCGGGCCGACGAGGTCAAGGGCAAGGTCGGCGAGAAGCTCCGCGAGCACCTGGACGCCGTCAAGCTCAACCGGCAGCTCACGGAGCTGGTCCGGGACGTGGAACTGCCCGCGGGCCCCGACGCCCTGGAGCGCTCCCCGTACGACCGGCAGGCGCTGTCGGTGATCCTCGACGCGCTGGAGTTCCGCCACCAGAACTTCCGGGACCGGCTCATGGCCGCCGACCCGGGCGCGGTGGTGGAGGAGGCCCAGCCCGCCGCGGGCGTGGCCGTCGACGGCGAGGTGCTGGCCGCCGGCGGGCTCGCGCCCTGGCTGGAGCGGCACGGCGCCGAGCCGATCGGCGTGGCCACGGTCGACGCCTGGGCCCTGGGCAGCGGCAGCGTCAGCGAGGTCGCCCTGGCGATCGGCTCGGGCCCGGCCGCCTGGTTCGACCCGGCCGAACTCGACGCCGCCGACGAACAGGCCTTCGCCGCCTGGCTCACCGACCCGGCCGGGCCCAAGGTGATGCACAACGCCAAGGGCCTGATGCGGGTGTTCGCCGAGCACGGCTGGCGCGTCGAGGGCGTCACCATGGACACCGCCCTGGCCGCCTACCTCGACAAGCCGGGCCGCCGCTCCTTCGCCCTGGATGCGCTCTCCGTGGAGTACCTGGGCCGCGAGCTGGCCCCGGCTGCCGCGGAGAACGGCCAGTTGGCCTTCGGCGCCGACGACCTGGCCGAGAAGGACGCCCTGATGACCCAGGCCCGTACGGTCCTGGACCTGGGGGAGGCGTTCGGCGGCCGGCTCGGCAGCGTCGGCGCCGACAGCCTGCTGCGCGACGTGGAGCTGCCCACCTCCCGGATGCTGGCCCGCATGGAGCGGGCGGGCATCGCCGCGGACCGCGACTGGCTGGAGCGCATGGAGCAGCAGTTCGCCGGCGCCGTGCAGCAGGCCGTGAAGGAGGCCCACGCCGCGGTCGGGCACGAGTTCAACCTCGGCTCGCCCAAGCAGCTCCAGGAGGTGCTCTTCGGCGAACTCGGCCTGCCCAGGACCAAGAAGACCAAGACCGGCTACACCACGGACGCGGACGCCCTCGCCTGGCTGGCCGGCCAGACCGAGCACGACCTCCCGGTCATCATGCTCCGCCACCGCGAGCAGGCCCGGCTGCGCTCCACCGTCGAGGGCCTGATCAAGACCATCGCCCCCGACGGCCGTATCCACACCACCTTCAACCAGACCGTGGCGGCGACCGGACGGCTCTCCTCCACCGACCCGAACCTGCAGAACATCCCGGTGCGTACGGACGAGGGCCGGGCGATCCGCCGCGGCTTCGTCGTCGGCGAGGGCTACGAGTCCCTCCTGACCGCCGACTACAGCCAGATCGAACTGCGCGTGATGGCCCACCTCTCCGAGGACGAGGGCCTGATCGAGGCGTTCACCTCCGGCGAGGACCTGCACACCACCGTCGCCTCCCAGGTCTTCTCGGTGGCCAAGACCGATGTCGACCCCGAGATGCGCCGCAAGATCAAGGCCATGTCGTACGGCCTGGCGTACGGGCTCTCGGCGTTCGGCCTCTCCCAGCAGCTGACCATCTCGCCCGACGAGGCGCGCGGCCTGATGGACACCTACTTCGAGCGGTTCGGCGGCGTACGCGACTATCTGCGCCGGGTCGTGGACGAGGCGCGGGCCACCGGCTACACCGAGACCATCCTCGGCCGCCGCCGCTACCTCCCCGACCTCAACAGCGACAACCGGCAGCGCCGCGAGATGGCCGAGCGCATGGCCCTCAACGCCCCCATCCAGGGCACCGCGGCGGACATCGTGAAGATCGCGATGCTGCGCGTGGACGAGGCGCTGATCCGGGAGAAGCTGACCACGCGGATGCTGCTCCAGGTGCACGACGAAATCGTGCTGGAGGTGGCGCCCGGCGAGCGCGTCGCCGTCGAGGAGCTGGTGCGGCGCGAGATGAGCGGCGCCTTCCAACTCCGGGCCCCGCTGGACGTGTCGGTCGGCTCGGGCGCCGACTGGGAGTCAGCCGCGCACTGACACCCGCGTGCCCGGCCCCTGGCCGGACGTGTCCGGCTCCTGGTCGACCGGAGGCGACTCGGGGTGTACGCGGCGGCGGATCCGC
>NZ_LIQY01000183.1 GCF_001418495.1 Streptomyces pathocidini
CGGCACCGGCGGCGGCCGCGATGTCCCCCGCGCCTCCGACGCCTCCCACCTCGCGCTCCAAGCGGTCCTCGGCGAGGCACCCGCATGACGACGCCCCCGACACCACTGCGGAGTTCCAGGAGTTGGCGCATCTGCCGGACGGGCCGGAGAAGGAGGCCTTGCGGCGGCAGGTGGTGGAGGCGTGGATTCCGATGGCGGAGCGGTTGGCACGGCAGTTCCGCAACCGCGGGGAGTCGCTGGAGGACCTGGAGCAGGTCGCCGCCCTGGGGCTGGTGAAGGCCGTCATCCGCTACGACCCGGCGCGTGGGACCGCGTTCGAGAGTTTCGCGGTGCCGACGGTGGTGGGTGAGGTCAAGCGGCACTTCCGTGACCACATGTGGGGCCTGCACGTCCCCCGCAGGGTCCAGGAGCTGCGCAACCGCGTACGGTCGGCGCACCGCGACCTCTCCCACTCCCTGGACGGGCGGGGGCCCAGTGTGCGGGAGATCGCCGAGCACACGGGCATGACCGAGCAGGAAGTCCTCATCGGCATGGAGGCCCTCGACAGCTACACCCCGCTCTCCCTGGACGCGGAACTTCCCGGTTCCGAGGACGGGTACGCCCTCGTCGACACCCTCGGCGACCAGGAGTCCGGCTACGACCGGGTCGTGGACCGCGAAGCGCTGAAGCCGAAGCTGAGCTGCCTGCCCGAGCGGGAACGGCAGATCCTCTACATGCGCTTCTTCTGCGACATGACGCAAAGCCGCATAGCCGAACAACTCGGCATCTCCCAAATGCACGTCTCCCGCCTCATCAGCCGCACCTGCGCCACCCTCTGCGACCAGGTCATGGCCGACGCCGGCTGACCACCGGTCGGGTGGACGCTGATCACCGGTCGGGCGGACGATGCCCCGGTGCCGCAGCTCCCCGCGGACTCTCCGCGGAGCCGCGGCGCGGGGGCCGTTTCACGGCGCGCACCGGCAGGCTCCGGCAGGGTCGCGCGCGGGCTCGACACAGGCCCCGCGGGCGGCGGCCGGTTCGGCACCGACGGTCTCACCGTCGGGTTTGTCGCCCCGTCGCGGCGGAAGTTCGCGCCGCACTCGGCGCGACAAGCGGCGCCCGCCGCATGGCGCGGCCCGCACCAAGACCCCGCCGCGACGGCGGGCAAGGACCCTGGTGGGGACCGGCGGTGCCGACCGCGCCCGCACCGGCGGCGCGCCGACCGCGCGGCGTTGCCGGTTCGGGGTGATCTGCGAAGGTGGAAGCGTGGCGCCGTCCGAGAGGCGGAAGGCGGAGGGCGTCGGATCGGGAGCGGAGGCGCCGCATGCAGCAGACCGCACCGGAGGGGCAGGCCCACGGCCGGGGGCCCGTGCCGTTCGGGCCGCCGGGTGCCGCACCCGGGCTGCCCGTTCTGCCGGAGCTCGCGGCGCGGCTCGCCGCCGCGGCCGCGCACGCCGAGCCCGAACCCGTCGGCGGCGGCGCCCGCACCCTCGACGCGGCCTGCGGCTACTGGTCGCGGCGCGGCCTGTGGACCGACCCGTTCCATGTCGCCGCCGCGCCCGGCGCCGAGCCCCTGCTGCTTGCCCTGCTCGCTGCGACCGGTGGCGACGTCCTCCTCTCGCGCCCCTGCGCCGCCTGGTACGCCCCGCAGCCCCGCCTGCTCGGCCGCCAGGCCTACCACGTGCCGACCCCCGCCGAGTGCGGCGGCGTACCCGACCCGTTCGCGCTGCTCGAGACCGTACGGCGGGTGCGCGAGGAGGGCGGCGACCCCCGGGTGCTACTGCTGTCCGTCGCCGACGACCCGACCGGGACCGTCGCGCCGCCCGAGCTCCTGCACGAGGTCTGCGAGGCGGCGCTCGGCGAGGGGCTGCTGATCGTCAGCGACGAGACCTACCGCGACACCGTGCACGACCCGGCCGCCACCGTCCTGCTGAGCCCGGCCGAGATGCACCCGCAGGACGTCGTGGTGCTGGCCGACCTCGGCGCCGCCCTCGTACCGCCCGGCTGGCCCGCCGCCGTGGCCCGCTTTCCGGGCACCTGGCGCGGCGCCGAACTGCGCGCCGCCACGCTCGACGCCCTCGCCGCGTTGCGCGCCTTGCTCACGCCCCCCGTGGCCGCGGCCGCCGCGCACGCCCTCGCCGAACCGGAGACCGTCGCGGCCCGCGCCGCCGCGGCCACCCGCGTGCACGCGGCCCTGGCCGCCGCCCTCCACGCCACCGTCACCGGGGCCGGCGCCGTGGCCCGCCCGCCGCAGGCCGGCAGCCACCTCTACGCCGACCTCGACCCGCTGCGCCCCGCCCTCGCCGCGCTCGGCGTCACCGACTCCGTCGAGCTGGAGGACGACCTCACCGCCCGCCTCGGCGTACCCGTCCCCGGCGGGCACCGCTTCGGCGACGCCCCCGACGCGCTGCGCGTACGCCTGTCCACCGGCATGCTGCTCGGCGCGTCCGAGGAGGAGCGGCTGGCGGCGCTCACCGCCCCGGACCCGCTGGAATTGCCGCATGTGCGCGCGGCGTTGAGGCTGTTCGGATCAGCCCTCGCGGAACGGGACGGAGCCCGGCGATGACATCGGCCGGAGCTCCGCGATGACACTGGACGGAGCCCCGCGATGACCGAGCAGTCCGAGCGGACCACCGGACAAGCCGAGCGGACCGCCGTGCCCTCAGAGGGCGCACTCGCCGGGCGCGACCACCCGCCCGTACGGCCGTCCGAACCCCTGCCCCTCGGCGAGCGCCGCCGCTGGCCCCGGTCCTTCGCCGACCGGCTCACCTCCCCGCTGCCCGGGGTGCGTGCCCTGGCCCGTATCGCCCGCGAGGGCGGGCTGCGGCCGGTCGCGGCCGAGGCCCGCCGCGACATCCCGCGCATTCCGGTCGCCCTGCGGGGCCCGCTGCCCGAGCCGTGCGGCACGGCCGCCGTCAGCTGGGCGGGGCACGCGAGTTGGGTTGTACGGATCGGCGGCCTGACCGTCCTCACCGACCCGGTGTGGTCGCGGCGGATCCTGGGTACGCCCTCCCGCGTCACGCCCGTCGGCGTCCGCTGGGAGGACCTGCCGCCCGTCGACGCCGTGGTCATCAGCCACAACCACTACGACCACCTGGACGCGCCCACCCTCCGGCGGCTGCCGCGCGACACCCACCTGTTCGTGCCCGCGGGGCTCGGCGCGTGGTGTCGTCGCCGCCGGTTCACGCGGGTCACCGAACTCGACTGGTGGGAGGCCGTGGAGCTGCCCGCCGCGGGCGGGGAGGGGGCGGTCCGGTTCGACTTCGTGCCCGCCCACCACTGGAGCAAGCGCACCCTGACCGACACCTGCCGCTCGCTGTGGGGCGGCTGGCTGCTCACCGAGACGCGGCCCGACGGGACGGCCGGGCGCCGGGTGCACTTCGCGGGCGACACCGGCTACGGCCACTGGTTCGCCGAGATCGGCCGCCGCTTCCCCGGTATCGACCTGACGTTGCTGCCGGTCGGCGCGTACGACCCGCGCTGGATGCTGGGGTCGGTGCACACCGATCCGGAGGAGGCGGTGCAGGCCTGCCTCGACCTGGGGGCACGGGCCATGGCGCCCATGCACTGGGGCACGTTTCTGCTCTCGGCGGAGCCGCCGCTGGAGCCGCTGACCCGGGTCCGCGCGGCGTGGGAGGCGACGGGCCGGCCCCGCGAGGACCTGTGGGACCTGCCGGTGGGCGGCTCGCGGGTGCTACTGGACAACTCCTAGAACGGGAGGGGAAGGGGCGCACGGCTCGGCGGAGCCCGGAAACGGATGGAACCATTCGGGGTTCTGCGGTGTATTGAAAAGAGCGGAGCCGGACGGGGGGCGGTGGCCGGGCGCCCATCCCCTGCCGGTCTCAATCCGCGTCTCCCCTGCCGGTCTCAATCCGCGTCGCGCCCCTCCGACTGCGACTCCGGCTCGTCCTCCCGCTCGACCGCTCCCCGCCGAACCGTCCGCCGCCACAGCGTCGGCGCCGTGCTGACCGCCACCGCCAGCGCGACCGCCGCCACCACGCCCTCCCACGGCTCGGGGAACAGCGAGCCGCCCAGGATGCCGATCAGCGCGTACGCCCCGGCCCACGCCAGGCACGCGGGCGCGTCACCGCTCGCGAACCGCCGCATCGGCAGGCGCCCCAGCAGGCAGGCGACCATCACCGGGATCCGGCCCGCCGGGATCAGCCGGGAGACGACGAGTACCGGTACGCGGCGGGTCTCCAGCTTCTGCCGGGCCGTCTCCAACCGCTCGGGCGCGGCCCGTTCGCGCAGCCGCTCCAGCCAGCGCGAGCCGTTCTTCGAGCCGACGCCGCGCTGCCCGAGCCAGTAGAGGCCGAGGTCGCCGAGGAACGCGGCGAGGGCCGCCACCGCGAAGACCACCAGCAGGGAGAAGGGCGCGGTCTGGTGGAAGGCCACCACCGCGGCCGAGCTGACCACGGCCCCGGTCGGCACCACCGGCACCAGCGACCCGAGCACGACCAGCAGGAACAGCGACGGGTACCCGACGGCCCGCTGCGTCGACTCCGGCGGCACGGCCTCCACCACGTTCCGCGCCACGCCTTGGACTTCCCGCACGAGGTCGAGGATCATCGCGCGACCTCCGGCCGCACACTCTCCCCGTGCCCCAGCCGGTGCACCGCCACGCCCGGCGCCAGCCGCGCCGCGTTGCGTACGAACTCCTCGCCCGGGGCGTGGAATTCGTGCGGGCGGACGGCATCCATGCCGATCGGCCAGTACGTGCCGTAGTGCACCGGGACGGCGCTGACCGGGCGCAGCAGGGCGAGGGCCTGCGCGGCCCGGCGGGCGTCCAGATGGCTCGGGCCGAGGTAGGGGCCCCAGCCGCCGACCGGCAGCAGTGCCACGTCGCACGGCCCCACCTCGTACGCCATGTCCTCGAACAGGCCGGTGTCGCCTGCGAAGTAGGTCCGCGCCTCGCCGCGCACGACGTAGCCGAGCGCGGGGGAGCGGTGCGGCCCGTACGGCCGGCGCCGACCGTCGTGGGCGGCGCGCACCGCGCGGATCTCGACGGCCCCGACCGCCACCTCGTCGCCCGGCGCGACCTCGGTGACCCGCAGCCCGCCCGCGGCCAGCCGCCGCAGCCCCGGCACGGCGCGCTGCGCGCCACGCGGCACCAGCAGCCGGGTACCGGGGGCGAGTTGGGCCAGTGAGCGCAGGTGCAGGTGGTCGGCGTGCAGATGCGACACGAGCGCCACGTCCGCCGCGGCGGCCTCGGGCGGCGGCAGCTTGCCGCGCCGCCGCCGCAGATGCGCCAGCCGCCGCACGAAGAGCGGATCGGTCAGCACCCGGACCCCGGAGTCGGCCACGGTGGCGGTCGCATGCCCCCACCACGTGATCTCCACCGCCACGCGCCTCCTCCCACCGCCTGCCGAGGTGTGCGGTGATCCGCACGGTCGAGCGTATGCCTTGCGGGTGCCGCCGGGCACTCGGTCTGCTGTCCCTGACATCCTGAAGCCCGAATTCGCGACGCGGAGGCGGGCAGGCCGCTGGAGCTGGATGCGATCGGCGGCGCGGTACTGCGCGCGGCGCGGCGGCTGGGCGTGGCGGCGCCGGTCACCGGGCGGGTGGTGGCCGAGCTCGGCGGGCGGTGAGCCGCGGCGGCCCGGCGGGTTTTCGATCAGGCGAGACGGGAATGCGTGCCGGACGAAGATCGTTGATGCTGGAAGTACCGCATGTACCGCAAGCATCGTCTCCGACAACGAGAAGGATCGACCCCTCGTGAGCAAGGTCCCCAACATCACCCTGAACAACGGCGTGGAGATGCCGCAGCTCGGCTACGGCGTCTGGCAGGTGCCGGACGACCAGGCCGAGGCGTCGGTGGTCACCGCGATCGAGTCCGGTTACCGCTCCATCGACACCGCGGCCGTGTACGCGAACGAAGAGGGCACCGGAAAGGGCATCGCCGCCTCCGGCGTGGCCCGCGAGGAGCTGTTCGTCACCACCAAGCTGTGGAACGGCGACCAGGGCTACGACTCCACGCTGCGCGCCTTCGACACCTCCCTGTCCAAGCTCGGCCTGGATTACGTGGACCTCTACCTGATCCACTGGCCGCTGCCCTCGCGCGGCACCTACGTCGACAGCTGGAAGGCGTTCGAGAAGATCTACGCGGACGGCCGCGCCAAGGCGATCGGCGTGTCCAACTTTCTTCCGGAGCACCTGCGGACGCTGGTGAAGGAGACTTCCGTCGTCCCGGCCGTCAACCAGATCGAGCTGCACCCGTGGCTCCAGCAGGGCGAGTCGCGCGCCGCGCACGCCGAGCACGGCATCGCCACCGAGGCGTGGTCGCCGCTGGGCCAGGGCAAGGGCGTCCTGGAGGACGCCACGATCGCCGAGCTCGCCCGCAAGCACGACCGCACGCCCGCGCAGATCGTGCTGCGCTGGCACCTCCAGCTGGGCAACGTGATGATCCCCAAGTCCGTGACGCCGTCCCGTATCCGGGAGAACATCGCCCTCTTCGACTTCGAGCTGGACGAGGCCGATCTGGCCACCCTGGCGGGCCTGGACGCGGGCCGCCGCCTGGGCCCGGACCCGGCCACCTTCGAGATGGGCGCCGCCTGACCCTTCGCCGAAACGCATGACGCGGCGCCGGCGCGGAACGCACGGCGCGGCGCCGGCGCGGAGCGTATGACGTGGCGCTGAAGCTGGGCGTGTGACGCGGCGCCGTCCGGGCAACTCCCGGTCGGCGCCGCGTTATTCGTTCCGGAGCGGGGCTACAACCCCTCCGTGGGGACCACGTTGAACGCCCGCCACTCGCCCCCCGACCCCTTGGTCAGCTCGTATGTGACGTGTTGGTCCTTCCTCAGGGAGTCGGTCACGTTCAGCGCCCGCTCGTCCACCTGCACATGCGGGCCGCCGTCGTCCGGCACGAGATAGCCGAAACCCCGGTCGGTGTCGTAGAACAGCACCTTTCCCTCGGGCATACGCCTCACCGCCCCTTGGTTCCGCCGACCCCGTGCTCGGCCGCGATCTGCTCGATGCGGTGCGCGAGTTCGAGGTCGAGTTCGGTCACCTTGCCGCCGGCGCTGTGGGTGTTCGCCGAGGCCGTGAGTTTGTTGTACGAGAGCGTCAGGTCGGCGTGGTGGTTCAGCGCCTCCTGCACCCTGGCGATCTGCCCCACCATGGCCGCCGCCGCGAGATGGCCCTCGAAGGTGTACGTCCGCTCGATCCGGTCGCCGGCCAGCGCCCACCCGGACAACTCGCCGAGCGCCTTGTCGATGTCCTGCCGCGACAGCGGTTCGGATGCCATGTCCCACGCCCTCCGTGCTGGGGGTTGCCTTACCCCCAGCCTGCCACCGGACGGCTCAGCCCGCCGCCGCTCGGGCCTTGCGGGCGGACATCCACGCGTAGACGAGGACGCCCGCGAAGAGGAACAGCACGCCCTGGTAGACGGCCGCGTAGCCGGAGCCCGCCACCAGCCAGAGGGAGAAGCCGAAGGAGGCAAGCGCCAGGGCGGAGTCCCGGACCAACCGGCCGGGGGCGACCCGGTCGCGGCGGCCGGAGAGCAGGAAGTACAGCTGGGCCGCGGTGGCCAGCAGATACGGGACGGTGGCCGTGAACGTGGTGATCAGCACGAGGACCTCGAAGACCCGGGCCGTGCCGGCCGTGTAGTTGTAGACGGTCAGCAGCGAGGCCAGGACGACCGTCACGAGCACGCCGAAGGTCGGCACCCCGCGCCGTTTCTCGGCGAAGCGCGCCGGGAACAGCCCGTCCCGGGCGGCCGCGTACGGGGTCTGGGCGCTCAGCAGCGTCCAGCCGTTGAGCGCGCCGACCATCGACACCAGCGCCGCGCAGGCCACCGCCGTGCCGCCCCAGGTGCCGCCGAACATGGCGTTCACGGCATCGGAGAACGGCGCTCCCGAGTCGACCAGCTTGTCGTGCGCGACCGTGCCGAAGACGGCCAGCGTGCCCAGGAGGTAGACCAGCGCGGCGCCGAGCGTGCCGAGCACGGTCGCGCGCCCCACGTTGCGGCGGGGGTCGCGCACCTCGCCCGCGCTGACCGCGGCCGACTCCACGCCCAGGTAGCTGAACAGCAGGATCGCGGCGGACGTCGAGACCGCGCCGAGCGCGCTGCCGCCCGAGGCGTTGAAGGGGCCCAGGTTGCCGGGGTCGAAGAAGAACAGCCCGCCGACCGCCACCAGCAGCAGGGGCGCGAACTTCAGCACGGTGGAGACCAGTTGCACCGCCCCCACGTACCGCGTGCCCGCCAGGTTGGCCAGGGCGGGCAGCCACTGCAGGACGAGCGCGGCGGCCAGCATCGCCCACTTCGAGCCGTGCAGCGGCAGCAGTACGTCGAGGTAGCCGACGGCCGCCACCGCGAGGGCCGCGTTGCTCACCCAGGTGGTGATCCAGTACGCCCACGCGGCCAGGAAGCCCGCGAAGTCGCCGAAGGCCTCCCGCGCGTACACGTACGGCCCGCCGGTGCGCGGGTCGCGCCGCGCGAGCCGCCCGAAGACCAGCGCGAGCGCGATGGCGCCGATCGTGAGCACCCCGAACGCGACCAGGCTGACCGTGCCGTACGGCGCGACCGAGGCGGGGAGCAGGAAGATCCCGCCGCCGATGATGTTGCCCATCACCAGCGTGGTAGCCACCGGCAGTCCGAACCGGCGGGCGTGCCGGCTGCTGGGGCCGTCCTCGGGCGCGGCGCCCGCGGTGGTCGCGGCGGTCGGCTGGTCTTCCTGGACCGGAACGCTGTCTTCCCGGGCCGGAGCCGACTGCGGGGCGGTTCCGGTTTCGAGCATGGCGGTGCTCTGCCTTCCTGGCGTGCGGATACGAGTGCGGGTGCGGCCGTCCGCACCGGCGTCGCCGGGGGAGGCACCTCATGTTCGGTTATCGGACAACCGGCCTTCAAATCGCGGTCGAATGTCCACCGGAAGGGCCCCGGACGTCGGAAATCGGACGGTGAACAGCACGTCCGGGCGTGCATCCTCCTGCGTGCCTGCGTGCCTGCGTGCCTGCGTGCCTGCGTGCCTGCGTGCCTGCGTGCCTGCGTGCCTGCCCGGACGCCCCGCTCCGGGGTAGGCGTGGGCCGCCGTCCCCATCAGGCGTGAGCCTGCCCGGCCTGTCAGGCGTGGGTCGCCGCGTCCTCGGCGGTGTCCCCGGCGATGGGTATCTCCGGGCCTGAGGCCTCGCGGAGCCAGCGGCGCAGGACGTGGTGGACGGCCTCCGCGCCCACGAGGTCCCGGCCGTCCGGCACGGGTGGGGAGAGCTCGGCCGGCCACAGCAGGAAGGCCCGCGCCTGGTCGCCGCCGAGCCCGCCGTGCGAGCCGATCTGGTCCTCGAACGCGTACACCTCGCCCGTCGCCGGGTCGTACGCCGAGTTGACCATGATGTCCGCCGCGTGCGGGAACCCGGCCGTGTGCCGCACCGCCTCCGCCGCGCCCGGCCCGAAGCGGGCGAGCGGATTCTCCGGAACCGAGCCCCGGGCCGAGCCCAGAGCCGGGCCTGGAGCCGGGCCCCGCCCCGAGCCTGGAGTCGAGCCCGGAGCAGGGTCCAGAGCCGGGCCCCGGGCCGGGCCTGGGGTTGAGCCCAGAGCCGGGCCCGGTGCCGGGGCCAGTGGGTCCCCCGGCACCGCCGGGGGCCCGTTGCCGACCAACTCGCCCGTGTCCAGCCGGAGTTCCGCGCCGTCCGCCCCCAGCACCACGGGCCCGTGCACCTCGCTGCGCACCAGCACGAACCCCACCCCCGGATGCTCCGCCAGGGTGCGCAGCAGGGCCGGGTACCGGGCTTCGATCAGCTCCCGGCTCACCCGTCCCGGCAGGTCGGGGAAGCTGACCAGCCCCAGATTGCCGGAGCCCAGCACCACTG
>NZ_LIQY01000184.1 GCF_001418495.1 Streptomyces pathocidini
CGGCTCGCCCGCGAGCAGCACGACCGCCCCCGGGACGAGGCCGCCCCCCAGGACCCGGTCCAGCTCGTCGACCCCGGTGGAGCGCGCGGCGGCCTGTCGCCCGTCGACCTGGCCGATGGGGAGCGCGGCGGAGGTGACCCGGCCGGCCGCGGTGGTGCGGACCGCGGGCGCGCCGAACTCCTCGACCGTGCCCCACGCCTGGCACTCCGGGCAGCGGCCGAGCCACTTCGCGGTGGTCCAGCCGCACTCGGTGCAGCGGTAGGAAGGGCGGTCCTTGGCGGACGAGCGGGAGGTACGGGCAGCCATGTCGGTCACCGTAGCGGGGAACGCCGACAACGGGCGCGGCCTGTGGACAACAACCGTGTGACCTGTGGACAACCGGCCGTCCGGCGGCGGGCGGTGGTCGGGTGCGGGCCCGGATGCGGAGCCCGGCCCGGGGTTCGGACGGGCTTATAGCAGAAGGCCGTTCGGGCAAGTGGAACGCGTGTCCCCTTTCGAGCGGAACCATCACCCGTAGGAGTTAAACCTGCTCAAGGGGGGTGAGCGATACGCCATCATCCGCCTACCGTCGGCGGGATGAGCAGCAGGCAGGAGCAGCCCCCGCAGATCAACGGCGCACATCGGGCGTACCGCCGTGCGTCGGCGCCGGTGCCCGCCTCGCGCGGCTCCGTGGACAGTGCTCCGGGGAGGGCCGGTGCTCCGGGGAGCGCCCGGCCTCCCGCCTTCTCGCCGGTGCCGCCGCTCGGTGGGCCGGCTGCCCCTGACCGCGCGGCCCGTGACCGTGCGGCTCGCGACCGCGCGGGCCATGATCGCGGGGCCCCTGACCGCGCGGGCCAGGACCCGGCCGCCGAGGAGCGGCTGGCCGCGCGCTACGCGCCTTACCTGGACGGCCTGTTCACGTACTGCCTGTCCGTGCTCTGCGAGCACGAGGCCGCGACCGCCGTCCTGGGGGAGGTCCTGGCGATCGCCGAGCGGCAGTACGGCCGCCGCCCCACCGACGAGGACCAGCGCAGGGCCTGGCTCTACGCGCTCGCCCGCTGGGCCTGCCTCCAGCGGCTCGCGCAGCTGGCCGAGAGCCGCCGCACGCGCGGCGCGCGCCCCGCCGAGCCCGCGCTCTCCGAGGCCGCCGCGACCCACCGGCAGCGCGAACTCGGGGTGCTCGCCTGGCCGGAGGCCGCCGGCATCACGCCCGAGCAGCGCGAGGCGCTCGAACTCGCCGTCCGCCACCGGCTGACGACCGACGAGGTCGCCGCCGTGCTCGGGCTCGAACGCGGCGCGGCCTGCGCGCTGCTGTCCAGCGCCGCCTGCGAGGTGGAGCGGACCCGCGCCGCCCTCGTCGTGGTCGAGCGCGGCAACTGCCCCGTCGTCGCCCGGCTCACCGGCGACAGCCAGGTGCTGCTGGGTACGGCGCTGCGCCGCGAGCTCGTACGCCATGTCGACGACTGCGCCGAGTGCCGGCTCGCCGCCGAGCGGGCCACGGCCGGTGGGCCCTGGCCGGGAAGCACGGCGCTGCCCGGCACGCTGCCGGTGCTGGAGGCGCCGCGCGCCGCGGTGTTCGCCGCGATGGTGCCGGGCCCACGCGTGCGTGCCCGGGGCGGCGCCCACGCGGGGGCGGCCGCGCGGGGCGGTCCGCGCTACGACCGCAGCGGCTTCCCGCTGGACCCCAAGGACCGGGTCGAGCGCCGCCGCCGGATCCGCAGCCGCGCCGTGACCACCACGGTCGTCGCCACGGTCGTGGCGGCGCCGGTGCTCGCGCTGTGGGCCGCCTACCGTGGCGCGCCGCTGCTCGGCGAGACGGAGGGCGGCGGCGCGGTGACCGCCGCCGACGCGGAGGACCAGGACGGCCTGGCCGGGCACCCGTACGAGGAGGCGGGCAACGCGCAGAACGGGCCCGATCCGCGCTTCACGGCCGGCAGCCAGTCCCCTGACGTGTCGGTCGAGGTGGTGGACGGCGACGGCCGCGGCAAGAAGGACCGCGCCGGGGACCGCCAGTCGTCCTCGGCCACGCCCTCGCCCGTCGGCCCCGGTAGGCCGAGCGCGAGCCGGGGGCCGGGGCGGCTGACGGTCGAGGCCCAGCCGAGCGGCGACCTGACGCTGATCACGCTGCGCGCCTCGGGTGGTTCGCCGGTCCGATGGACGGCGTCCGCGAACGAGAAGTGGCTCCAACTGAACCGTACGGCCGGTGAGTTGCGGCCGGGCGAGTCCGTGACGATCACGGTCTCGGTGGACGAGGCGGTGGAGCCGGAGGGCCCGTGGACGGGGAAGGTGGCCATCGGCCCGTCGGGCACGGTGATCACGATCCACGGTGAGGGGGCGACTCCCGAACCGACCACCCCTACGCCCACGCCGACGCCCTCGGAGCCGACGCCGACCCCGACGCCCACGCCACCCACCCCCACGCCGACACCGACGCAGACGGAGAACTCGGGCTCCCCGTCCTCGACCCCTTCGGGGAGCGACGGCTCGGGCTCAGCGAGCCCG
>NZ_LIQY01000185.1 GCF_001418495.1 Streptomyces pathocidini
GGTGCGCACGGGGTGGGTGCGTACGGGGCGTGGTGAAGGGCGGGTGCCGTGGGCCGCCTTCGTCTTCCAGGACTTCGGCGTCTTCCCGTGGCTCACGGTCCGGGCCAACGCGGCGTTCGGGCTGCGGATGGCGGGCGCCGGACGGCGCGAGGCCGAGCGGGCCGCGTACGGCTGGCTCGTACGGATGGGGCTCGCCGACTTCGCCGACGGCTACCCCGACCGGCTCTCCGGCGGAATGCGGCAACGGCTCGCACTGGCCAGGGCGTTCGCCACCGGCAGCCCGGTCCTGCTGATGGACGAACCGCTGGGGTCGCTCGATCCGCAGACGCGGCGGCTGATGCAGGAGCAGCTGCTGGAGCTGTGGCAGGAGGAGCGCAAGACGGTCGTGCTCGTGACGCACTCGATCGACGAGGCCCTGCTGCTCGGGGACCGGGTGCTGGCGATGTCCGCGCGGCCGGGGCGGTTCACGGACGAGTTCGAGGTCCCGTTCGCCCGGCCGCGCGATCCGGGGACGGTTCAGGACAGCCCGGAGTTCGGGCGGTTGCGGGCGCGGATCTGGCGGCAGTTGCGGGGGCAGCTGACCGGGAGCGGGGCGGCGGCGTGACGAACCGCGCTTCCACGAAGGGTTCGCCGGGCGCTTCTGCGAAGGGGGCGCTGGGCGCTCTCGCGAAGGGTTCGCTGGGCGCCCCCTCGAACGGTTCGCCGGGCTCTTCCGCGAAGGGGTCGCCGGACGCCTCCGTCGCCCGGGCCGCTGCCCGCGCCCGCCGCGCCGTCTGGCGCGACGCCGCGCTCGGACTCGCCGTTCCGGCCGCCCTGTTGCTGGCCTGGCAGGCCGCCGCCCGGGCGGGTCTCATCGACACGCTGCTGTTCCCGCCGCCGTCCGCCATCGCCGCGCGCCTGCTCGACCTGGTGGGTTCCGGGGAGCTGGGCACGCACACCGCCGCCACGCTGCGGCGCCTGCTGCCGGGCTATGCGCTGGGCGCGGCCACCGGGGCCCTGGCCGGGTTCGCCATGGGCGTCTCGCGCCTCGCGAACGCCGCGCTCGGGCCACTCTTCGCCGCCCTGTACTCCGTACCGAAGATCGCTACCCTTCCTCTGCTGCTCCTGGTCTTCGGGCTGACCGAGACGCCCAAGGTGCTCTCGGTCGCCATCACCGTCTTCTTCGTCCTGCAGATCAACACCCTTGCGGGCGTACGGCAGATCGACCCGCGCATGCTGGAGACCGCCCGCTCCTACGGGGCGTCCGGGCTGCGGCTGCTGCGCTACGTCCTCCTGCCGGGCGCGTGCCCCGGCGTGCTGACCGGGCTGCGTACGGCGGCGGGGCTCGGCGTCGTGGTCGTCGTCGCCGTCGAGTTCGTGGCCTCCGAGAGCGGTCTCGGCTTCCTGATCTGGAACTCCTGGACGCTCTTCCAGCCGGACCGGATGTACGTCGGGCTGGTCGCCGTGGCCGTGCTCGGCTCGCTCTTCTCGGCGGTGGTCTCACTCGTCGAGCGGTGGGCGGTGCCGTGGCGGGTGCCCGTACGCATGCGGCGCGCCGTACGGATGGAACGCGCCTTCCGCGTACGGCTCTCCCGCTCCTAGCGCGCCTCCTCGCCGCGCCTTTTCGGCCGAAAAATCAGCCCACTTCCAGCCGGTAGTCCAGCGCACTTCGAAAGGAATCCTCTTCAGCCATGCGCCCCTCCACGTTGTCCACGCCTCCTACGTCCCGCTTGCCCCGCTCGCGCCGCTCCGCGCTTGCCCTGCTGCCCGTACTGGCCTTGGCCGCCGCCTCCTGCCAGAGCGGGGGTGACCGGTCGGACCCGGAGGGCTCGGCGGCTTCCGGGGGTTCCCTGACCACGGTTCGGGTCGCCCATGTGCCCTCCACGCTCTTCGCCCCGCTCTATCTGGCCGACGCCAAGGGCTACTTCAAGGAGCAGGGCCTCGACGTCGAGTTGAGCAAGGTGAAGACGGGGCAGGACGCGGTGCCGCTCGCCGCGTCCGGGAAGGTCGACGCGGTGGCCGCTGGCTTCTCGGCCGGACTGTTCAACGGGGTGGCGAAGGGGCTCGGGGTGAAGGTCGCGGCCTCGATGGGCGCGTCCACGGGCGAGCGGCCCTCGCCCACCGCGCTGGAGGTGTCCAAGCGCCTGGTGGACTCCAAGAAGATCGAGAACGTGGACGACCTGCGCGGGCGGAAGGTCGCGGTGGCCGGGGGAGAGGGGGCCGCGGGCGGCTACCAACTGGCCGCCACCCTGCGGCAGTCGGGTCTGACGCTGAAGGACGTCCAGGTCGTCAATGTCGCGATCCCCGACATGCGGACGGCGCTGGCGGAGGGCGGGGTGGACGCGGCCCTGGCGCCCGCCCCGTTCACCACTGCCATGGAAGAGGGCGGGGTCGCTGTTGCGCTGGCCGTTCCGCCCAAGGGGACGTCGGCCACCGGTGTCGTCCTGGGGAACGCCTTCGCCGGAAAGCCGGCGGCGCGGAAGTTCCTGGCCGCGCTGCGCAAGGGGGCCGCCGACCTCCAGGGCCCGGGCCGCTCCTCCGACGAGAACCTCCGCATCCTGGCCGAGGCGACCGGCCAGAAGCTCGACGTCCTCCGCAAGACCCCGCCCTACCAGTGGGACCCCCAGCTCAAGCCCGACACCGCCCAGCTGTCCCACCAGCAGCAGGCCTACCGCGACGCCGGCCTCCTCGACGACGGCCAGGTCGCGATCCGCGACCTGGTGGCGGGGTTGGCCGAGGGGTAGCATGCATAAAGAGTCGGCTGATTCGTACACCTGGAGGTCGCCATGTCGCGCACCATGATCGATCTCGATGATGCACTGGTCCAAGAGGCCGCCGAGATACTGGGCACCACGACGAAACGCGCCACGATCAACGGAGCCCTCGCGGAGTTCGTGGCAGCAGCCAAGCGCCGCAGGTTTATGGAAATGCTGGACGAAGGCCTCTTCGAGGACCTTGGAGACCCGGGCGTGATGGTGGAGGCATGGCGGTAGCGAAGTATCTGGTCGACAAGAGCGCCTGGGCCCGGGCCAGGCGACCGAATGTCCGAGCCGTGTTGGCCCCGCTGGTGGACCGTGGTCTGGTGGCCACCTGCGCAGTGATCGATCTGGAGATCCTTTACAGCGCGCGCAACGCGCAGGAGCACGCCGGAGGCCGATCCGTACGGCGCGGCTTCGAGTGGCTGGAGCTGACGGACGAGATCGGTATCCGTGCCATGGAGATCCAAGCGCTGCTGGCCGAGAAGGGTCACCACCGAGCGGCGTCGATCCCCGATCTGCTCATAGCCGCGACCGCTGAGCGGCACCAGGTGACCGTGCTCCACTACGACGCGGACTTCGACACCATCACGGCGGTGACCCATCAGTCGGCCGAGTGGGTTGTACCGCGTGGTGAAGCCGACTGACGGAACCGTCGATCGGCTTCACCCCGTGGCTCCGGTCCTGTCAGACCTGTGGCAGACCTGTCAGACGGCCGCCGGTTGACGGGCGTCGTCGCCGGCTGGGGCCCGAGCGGCCTCGGTCTCCTGGGCCGCCGTCGGGTCGACAGCCTTTGTTGCCGTGGCGGTGTCCTTCGAGGGGGTGTTCAGGTCTGCGCGCATCTGCTTGCTGAAGCCGAAGAAGTACGTGAGGAGGAACCCCGCGATGTATCCGGCCAGGAGCCCCGCGGCGTAGACGGCGATCGTCGTGCCCAGGTCGGACGTGCCCTTGAGGAGGGGGAACAGGGCCCAGCCGGACGGCCCGTACGCCGTGGAACCGACCGCGCTGCCCAGCTGGTTGAGCAGTCCGACGAAGCCGCCGCCGAACGCCCCGCCCACGCACGCCGTGACGAACGGGCGGCCCAGCGGGAGCGAGACGCTGTAGATCAGCGGCTCGCCGACGCCCAGGAAGCCGGCCGGGAGCGCGGACTTGATCGTCTTGCGGAGGGAAGTGTTGCGGCGGAGCCGGAAGTAGATGGCGATGGCCGCGCCGACCTGGCCCGCGCCCGCCATGGCGAGGATCGGGAGGAGGACGGTGTAGCCCTGCTGCTGGATCAGGGTCGTGTGGATCGGGATCAGCGCCTGGTGCAGGCCGAGCATGACCAAGGGCAGGAACAGCCCGCCGAGCACGAAGCCGGCGAACGCGCCGCCGGTCGCCAGCAGCCAGTTCGCGAACTCGCCGATGGCCGTGGACACCTCGCCCGCCAGGAACATCAGGCCGAACAGCGTCGCCAGACCGGAGACCAGAACGGTGACGGTCGGCGTGACCAGCACGTCCAGCGCCTCCGGCACCCAGCGGCGGCACCACTTCTCGACCTGGACCGCCAGCAGCGCCGCGCCCAGCGCGCCGAGCACCCCGCCCTGGCCCGGAGCCAGTTTCTGACCGAAGACGGACACCTGCGCCACGCCCGCGTAGACGATGATCGCCGCCACCGCGCCGCCGCG
>NZ_LIQY01000186.1 GCF_001418495.1 Streptomyces pathocidini
GGGTATGGCGGGACCACTCATGGGGGTTACTCCCTCTGTCCGGTGGGATCGTCGACGACCCGAGGCGTCCTGCATGCCTATGGTATGCCGCTGGTCGGCCGGATGCACCTGTCTTCCTGTCAACCCTCGGCTTCTACGCGCGAGTTGAAGCTCCGTCGGCTCCTGGCAGGGGCAGGTGAAGGGTGGCGACGGCGCCGCCGGACTCGGGGTTGGAGAAGTGGAGTCCGGCGCCGATGACGGCGGCTTGGCCCTGGGCGATGGTCAGCCCCAGACCGTGGCCGCCGCCCCGCTCGGCCGCGCCGGTCCGGAAGCGCTGCGGACCGTGGGCGAGCAGATCCTCGGGAAAGCCGGGGCCGTGGTCGCGTACGGCGATGGTCGCGCCCCCACCGGAGATCTCGTCGCAGACCCCGACGGACACCTCGACGGGCGGGCGGCCGTGGCGGCGGGCGTTGACGACGAGATTGGTGACGATCCTGTCCAGGCGGCGCGGATCGGTGTGCGCGGTCGGCTCGCCCGCCACCGTGAGCCGGGCTTCCAGGCCGGCGCGGCGCAGGCAGTCCTCGACGAGCGGGCCCAGCGGTATGTCCACGAGATCTGCCCGCTCGGCGCCCGCGTCCAGCCGCGAGATCTCCAACAGGTCCTCCACGAGCGCCCGCAGGACCCGCACCCGGTCCCGTACGAGATCGGTGGCCTCGCCGTCCGGCAGCAGCCCTGCCGAGGTGACCAGGCCCATCAGCGGGGTGCGCAGCTCGTGCGCGACGTCAGCCGTGAACCGCTGCTCAGTGCGCAGCCGCTCCCTCAGGGAGTCGGCCATCAGGTCGACGGCGGCCGAGATCTCGGCGATCTCGTCGTGGCCCCCGGTTCCGGTCCGGGCGTCCAGGTCGCCGTCCCTGATGCGCCGGGCGGTGCCGGCCACTCTGCGCAGCCTCCGGTTGAGCAGTTCGGTGGCCAGGGCGGAGAGCGGGATGACCACCGCGAGCGCCAGCAGCGCGGCCTCGGTCATGTGCCGGTCGAGCGCCTCCAGGCTGTACAACTCGCCGGTCATGGAGATCTGGACGGCGAGCACGTCCTTGCCGTCCCGCTGCGCCGCCCACATCCAGGGGAGGTCCGGCTGCCGGTCGTCGTACCACGTGACGGCTGCCCGGGAGGCGCCGAGGCGGTGCTGCAGCGGGTCGGGGAGGGACGCCGGATCGTAGACGGAGTAGCCAACGACGGGGCTGTCCTGAGCGTCCCCGCCTCTGCGGTCCGCGTGCTCGCTGACCGCGGACACCAGGTCGCGCAGGGCGGTGTCCTCGCTGTGGGACAGGGAGCGGTCCCAGGTGGCCTGGTGCACGAGCACCCCGATGGCCGCGGCGACGGCACAGGTCGCGGCGGCCACCAGAGCGGCGATCTTCCAGCGCAGCGACCGCGGGTCCGCGGCACGGACGAGGGCGCGGGCGAGGGAGGCGAGTCGGTACGGCACGTCAGCGCCGCAACTTGTAGCCGAAACCCCGTACGGTTTCGATGCGTTCGCCGCCGATCTTCTTGCGCAGCCGCTGTACGCACAGGTCGACGACGCGGCTGTCGCCGTCCCAGCCGTAGTCCCAGACCTCGTGCAGCAGCCGCTGCCGGTCCAGGACGATGCCGGGGTGCGCCGCGAACTCCAGCAGCAGGCGCAGTTCGGTGGGTGTGAGCGTCACCGGTTCGTCCGCAAGGGAGACGTCCAGGCCGCGCGTGTCGACGACCAGGTCGCCGAAGACGAGCCGGTCCGCGTCGGGTCCGGCGGGGGGTTCGGAGGGCGTCGCGTCCGCGGCGAAGGTGACCCGGCGCAGCAGGGAACGGATCCTGGCGACCAGTACCGCCGTGTCGACGGGCTTGACGATGTAGTCGTCCGCGCCCGCCTCCAGACCCGACACCACGTCGAGTGCGTCGCCGCGCGCGGACATCATCAGGATCGGGGTCGGATCCGTCTCGCGGACCTTGCGGCACAGGCCGATGCCGTCCAGGTGGGGCAGCATCACATCGAGGACGAGGAGATCGTGCCGCCCCTCCCGGAAGCGCTCGAGACCGGTGAGGCCGTCGCCCGCCGCGGTCACCTCGTAGCCGTAGCGCCGCAGTGCCATGGTGAGCGACTTGCGGATCACCTCGTCGTCCTCGACGAGCAGCAGGGAGACGGCTGACGGGGAACCGCCGGGGGCTTCTGGATCGGACATCTGACCAAACCTATGGGACCTACGGGAAAGAAACGGTCAAAGAAGACAATAAGGCGGTCGGTGGCGTTGTCAGAGCCTGAGGGCCGCCGCCACCGGCAGGTGATCGCTGCCGGTGGCCGGCAGCGTCCACGCCGAGGCGGGCTCGACGCCCTTCACCAGGATCTGGTCGATCCGCGCCATGGGGAACGCGGCCGGCCAGCTGAAGCCGAACGCCTGGCCCGCCGTGTCCTGCACCGAGCGCATCCGCGAGGTCACCGGGGTCAGGGCCGCGTCGTCGGTGGTCCCGTTGAAGTCGCCCACCAGAACAGTCCTCGGCAGGCGCTCCTCGCGCAGGGCGTCCGCGAGGAGCCGGGCGGCCTCGTCGCGCTGCCCGGTCGTGAAGCCGGAGTCGAGCCGGACCCGTACCGAGGCCAGATGGGCCACGTAGACGGCGAGGGGGCCCTTGGGGGTGTCCACGGTGGCACGCAGGGCACGGGTCCACGGCATGATCGCCACCGGCCGGGCGTCGCGCAGCGGGTATTTGCTCCAGAGGGCGACCGTGCCCTGCACCGTGCGGTACGGGTACGTGCCGGCCAGCGCGCTCTCGTACCGCGGTGTCGTCGCCGGGCTGAGCTCCTCGAGCGCGAGAACCGCGGCTCCGGAGGCCGCGAGCGCCCGGGCGGTGCCCCGGGGATCGGGGTTCGCGTCGTTCACGTTGTGGGTGACCACGGTGAGGTCGCCACCGGCCGCCCGCTTGTCGGTGAGCATGCCGCCGAACACCCATACCCAGGCCAGGGCGGGCAGCAGTACGGCGACGAGCGCGGTCGCCGAGCGGCGGACGAGTGCGACGGCTGCCAGTACGGCGACGAGAGCCGCTGTCCACGGCAGGAACGTCTCCAGCAGACTGCCCAGGTTTCCGACGGCGTTGGGGACGTGGGCGTGGAAGAGCAGGAGCGAGGCGGTCACGACCGCGAGGGCCGCGGTGGTCCGGCCCCGTCGCCAGGTCCACGCGTACGGTCGGCGGTCGCGCGCCGGTCTGGTGTCCGGGCCGGGGGCCAGGCCCGAGCCCGTGTCCGTGTCTTGGCCCGCGTCCGTGTCCGGGGCCGCGTCTGTGTTCGTGCCTGGGACTGCGACCGTGTCTGGGCCCGCGTCCGAGCCCGCGTCCGGGGCCGCGACCGTGTACGTGCCCTGGGCCGTGTCCGGGCCTGGGGCCCGTCGTGCCGGCCCCGCCGGAATGTGGTCCACTGTCGTCGTCATCGGTGGCTCCCCTTCAGCCGCGGTGGGCGGCGAACGTGGGGGGAAGGCCCCGCTGGACCGCGCTGATCAGCTGGTCGCTGCTGGTCAGCGCGGTGCGCAGCCCCTCGCTCGGCGTGGTGCCGGGGCGCTGGTGGAGGACGACGCCGAGCACCAGCCGACGGTCTGCGCCTTTGCTGGTCCAGGCGTGGGCGGCCCACATCAGGGCGCCGCCGGCCGGGGTGCTGGAGCCGGTCTTGAGGCCGATCACCCCGGGCTTGGTGAGCAGCGTGTTGGTGTTGTCGACGGTGCCCGGAACGCCGGGCACGGTCGTGCTGCGGATGGCGACGATCTCTCGGAGCGCCGGGTTCTTCATGACCTCGTGCGCGAGCTTGAGCTGATCCACCGCCGTGCTGCGGGTGCTCGCCTCGATACCGCTGGCACCCGTGTAGGTGGTGCGGGTCATGCCGAGGGCCACGGCGGTGCGGTTCATCCTGGCCACGAACGCCTCCTGGCTGCCGGAGTCCCAACGGGCCAGGAGGCGGGCGATGTTGTTGCCGGAGGGGATCAGCAGCAGTTCGAGCAGCTGCCGCTCGGTGAACTTCTGTCCTTCCCGTACCGGCGCGGTCGACTCGTCGGGCGAGAGCGACTCGGCCGCGGCCGTCGCGTCGACGGTGACGGCCGGTCCCTCTTTCCCCTGCGCGAGGGGGTGGTCCGCGAGGATCACGTACGCGGTCATGACCTTGGTGACGCTGGCGATCGGCACAGGCGTCGGCGCACCGCTGCTGCCCAGACTGCCCACCCCTTCCACCTCGACGGCGGCCTGGCCCTCCCGCGGCCAGGGCAGCGTCGTGGAGGGCGCCACGGAGACCGTCGTCGAGGGCGCCACGGAGATCGTCGAGGCGGGCGCCACGGAGACCGTCGGGGCGCCCAGGCGCTGCGCCGCCCCGCGCTCGTTGCCGCTGGCGGGGAAGCCGAGCCAGGCGACGGTCTCGATGATCGCGAGCGCGACGGAACACGACACCGCGATCCGCAGGCGGGCAGAGCGCATCGGGGAAACACCTCCAGGACAGCCGAGCGCGGGGGATTCCCCGTACTCGGCAAACCCTGCGGGATGCACGTATCCGGCCCGACCTGGCCATCCGTCGGTGACCGCTCAGGTGTGTATCAGCCGGGTATCAGGTTCGGGGGCGGGCGCTCTCATCCCTCCGCCCCGCGTCGCCGCCATGTGGAAGCCGGTGTACGGGTACGGGTCGTCGCGGACCGTCGCCGTGGGGACGTCGGCGTACCTGGACGCCGGTCCTGCGGTGCACCCGGGCGTCCGGCGCGTGCGGGCCGGTTCAGACGCCGAAGGCGGCGCCGCGGGCGAGCAGCCGGCCGACCTCGGCGCGGTGCTGGTGGGGCCGCAGGTACTGGCGCATGACCCTGACGGCCTGTGCGGATCTGCTGGAGCGCAGCCCCGAGTGGTCGTCGAGCAGGGCCCGCCAGTGGGAGCAGGCCTCTTCGAGGTGGCCCAGCTGCATGAGGAGCTCGGCGATGCGGGCGTGGGTGAGGGCACGGGCGCGGCGCTCGTCCGCGGCGCGCTGGCGCAGTGAGTACGCGAGGGCGGTCAGCGCGCCGGAGCGGTCGCCGAGCGCGGCGAGGGTCTCGGCCCGCTGGTAGTGCAGGCCGGCCAGGGAATAGGACGTGAAGGGATCGTCCGTCGTGCCGGTCTGGCTGTGCAGGCGCTCGGCGGTCCTCAGCGCGGCGAGGGCCTGGCGCGGGTTCTCACATCGGGCCTCGGAGACGGCCAGTTGGGCCTGCACATAGGCCTGGATCGCGCTCGGCGCCCGTCGGGCCGTGTCGGCGGCCTGCTGGGCGAGGCGGCGGGCGGCGCCGACGTGGCCGAGCCGGTCCGTGTGGGTGCCCAGGGTGCGTACGGCGATGGCGTAGGTGTCCGTGTCCCGGGCCTCCGCTGCCAGGAGCGCGGCCGTGCGGTAGTGGTGCTGGGCGAGCGCGTCGGCTCCCGAATCGGCGCACATGTTCCCCAGGAGCACGGTCAGTTGGGCCGTCCCGGACAGGAGACCGCGGTGGACGTCCCCGTCCGAGGGTGAGTGGACCCATCGGATGACGTCGTGGGCGAGGTAGGCGGCGAGGGCGGTACGGGCGTGGGCGCCGCCGAAGGTGGCGGAACTGGCCGAGAACACCCTGCGCATGGTGCGGACCGCCTCGATCTCCGCGGCGCCGACCCCGCGCATCCGGCTGGTGGGGCGCGCGGGTCGGCGCCGGTCGCTCAACTCGGCGTAGTCGGGGACCGAGAGGGAGCCCAGGCTCAACGGGTCGGCGGTGATCGACGGCCACCGGGCGGTTTGCAGTTGCAGGTGGGTGAGTTCGGTCAGCATGCGCAGCGGGTCGCCGTCCCACCGGAGCCTGCTCGGCAGGGGGTCGCCCTGGAGCCGGGTCAGCCCGGCCTGGGTGGCCGTGACGGGCCGGGAGAGACGCCGGGACAGGGCCTCCAGCAGATAGGTGGGGGCCGGGGGGCGTGGACGCGTCCCGGACAGCCACCGGGAGACCGTGGACCGGTCGCAGTGCAGGTTCTGTCCGTGCTGGTCGGCCACAGCCCGCACGGCGGCGGCGAGTTGGGCGGTGTTCCAGTCGCATTCCGCGAGCAGGGCTCGCAGCCGGTCATTGGGTGGGTTCGGCACGTGGTGCGCTCCCGAGGACTTGCTGGTGGGTGGTGCGAGCCCACGGGAATTCACAAGTGCGCAACCTTGCCGCGTAGTGCACCGCCTCCGCGCCCCCACCCCTCTCGCACTCGTCTGCCGAACAGCGATGCACTGGACTCCTGCCCAGTATCAGCCGAGTCCTGCTTTTCGTATCGGTTGGTACCGGAGCATTCGAGGGCGGCCGCACTCCGGTGTTGTGCGCCCGGCGCGCGGGCGCGAGGCGAGGAGGCCGACATGGCGGAGACCGCGGCAGTGGTCGGCGCGGGCGTCTCCGGGCTCACCGCGGCCCACATCCTGCGGCGCAGCCACGACGTCACGCTGTTCGAGGCGCAACCCCGCGCCGGCGGCCACGCGCACACCCACGACGTGCCCCGGGCGGACGGGGCGGCGCTTCCCGTGGACACCGGCTTCATGGTGTTCAACACCCGGAACTACCCGCAGCTGACCCGGCTGTTCCAGGAGGTCGGCGTACGGACGCAGGGCTCCGACATGTCGATGAGCCTGACCTGCGAGCGCTGCCCCATCGCGTACCTGACCGGAAGCGCACTGCGGACCGCCCCCGCGTGCCCCGACGGCTTTCCCGCGGCGCGATGGAGCCGACTGGCCGACGAGGCACGGTGGTTCGCCGCCCTCGCCCGGAGCACGCTCGCGGACCCCGCGGCCGACGCCACGACCCTGGGCGAACTCCTCGACGCCCACGGCCACTCGGCCGTCTTCGCCGACCACCTGGTGCTGCCGCTGGTCTCCGCCCTGTGGTCCTGCGGCGCGGCCACGGCCCGCGACTACCCGGCGCGGTTCCTCTTCCGCTTCCTCGACCACCATGGGCTGCTCCCGGGCGGGGCGGCGGTTCGCTGGCGCACCGTCACGGGCGGCAGCCGCGCGTACGTGCGGCGCGTCCTCGCCGGGCTGCCCGACGTACGGCTGGGGCAGCCGGTCCGCTCCGTGCGCCGGGTGGCCGGCGGGGTCGAGGTACGGGACGCCCGGGACCGCGTACTCCGCTACGACCGCGCGGTGCTCGCCGTGCACGCGGGCCAGGCGCTGCAGCTCCTCGCCGACCCCACGGCGCAGGAGAAAGCGGTCCTCGGCGCCATCCCGTACGTCGCCAACGAGGCGGTGCTGCACACCGATTCCTCCTTGCTGCCGGCCGAGGAGCGGCTGCGCGCCTCATGGAACGTGCGCAGGACGGCCGGCGACCGCCGCCCCGACGCGCCGGTCCTGATCAGCTACCACCTCAACCGGCTGCAGCGCCTGGCGGGCCCGGCCGACTACGTGGTCACGCTCAACCCCGGCCGCAGGGTACGCGAGGAGAGGGTCATCGAGCGGATGGTGTACGAGCACCCGGTCCACACGCCGTCGAGCGTGGCCGCCCGGGAGCGCCTGCCGGGGCTGAACGGCCCCCGCCTCGCGTTCGCCGGGGCCTACCAGGGGTGGGCCTTCCACGAGGACGGCTGCGCGTCGGGAGTGCGGGCCGCCGCGGCCCTGGGGAGCGAGTGGTGACGCCCGAACACGCGACGCGGAACCGGGGTTCGGCCACGTCCGGCATTCGCACCCCGGTGCTCTTCGACTGCGAGGTGGTGCACCACCGCCACGAAGACGCGGACCACCGCTTCTCCCACCGGCTCCGGCTGTGGCTCGTGGACGTGTCCGCACCGCCCGCGCCCCGCGCCCCGCTCTCCTGGCTCCTGCGGTTCCGGGCGGCCGACCATCTGGGCGACCCCGCCCGCACCCTGCGGGAGAACATCGGCCACTTCCTGCTCCTGAACGGCGTGGACACCACCGGGGGACGGGTGCTGATGCTCGCCCAGGCCAGGGCCCTCGGCTACGTCTTCGACCCGGTCACGCTCTACTGGTGCCACGACCGGCACGGCCGGTTGGCCGCCGTGGTGGCGGAGGTGCGCAACACCTTCGGCGAGCGCCACTGCTACCTGGTGCGCCCCGACGGCGAGGGCCGCGCGGAGGCGGACAAGGAGTTCTACGTCTCGCCGCTGTTCCCGGTCGACGGGCGCTACCTGATGAGGTTCCGCCTGGAACAGGACCGGCTGGCGGTCACGTTCGTGCTGCGGCGTCCCGACGAGGCGGCGCTGCGGCGCCCCGCCGAAGCGGCGAAGGTCCCCGGGAAGCCGGCAGTGCCCGGGGCGGCGCGGGACCACACCGCCCTGGTCGCCACCCTGCGCGGGGTGCCGGTCGAGCCCCGGGCCCGGCGGCTGGGAGCGCTGCTGGCGCATCCCCTGGCGTCCTACCGGACGATCACCCTTGTCCACTACCGGAGTTGGCGGCTGCGGAGGCTCGGCCTACGAGTCCGGCGCCGCCGTTTCCACCCACCGCAGCCGGGCGTCGGACCCGGCCCCACCGGCGCCCCCCGGCCCCGGCGGCGGCAGTCAGGAGGCGACTGACCATGCGACCCTGCTCCCTCGAACCCCCGCCCGACCTCGGCAAACCGCTGACCCGGCGCGAAGCGGAAGTGCTGCTCAGAGTCACCGAAGGGCTGTCGAACCGGATGATCGCCCGCCGGCTCGGCATCAGCGAGAAGACCGTGAAGAAGCATGTCGGCGCGGTCTACGCCAAGTTGGGCGTCACCTGCCGGGTGGAGGCGGTGCTGCGCGCCCTGGAGCCGGCCCACCGGTCCGGGACCGAGTGAACGCGAAACCCGAGTGGACACGAAACCCGGTGCCGCCGTCGCCCGCGAGGTCACCGAGTGCGGCAACACCTCCGCGGCGTCGGTACCGCTGGCCCTGGCGGCGCGCTCGAACGCGAGGACATCGCCGCCGGGAGCCCCGTGCTCCTCATAGGGTTCGGCGCGGGGCTGACCTTCGCGGGCCCAGGTGGTGAGGTGCCCGTGAGGCGGGTGTCCGAGGGCGGTCAGACGCCCGTGAGGCGGGTGTCCGAGGCGCGGTCGCCGTCCTCCGCGGGCACCTCAGCACTCTCGGGCACGGCGCTGTTCTCCAGCACGTCGCCGTTCCCCGGTACGCGGGTGGCGCCCAGGCGGGAGCGTGTCGCGGCGAGCGCGTAGTGCTTGGCCGTGTAGCCCCAACTCGCCCTGGCGGCCTCGAAGTAGTGCCCGATCCCATCGGCGAACCCCGGCGCCGCGGCGTCCATGGCGGCGCGGCCGGCCGCGATGCGCCGCTGCCAGTCGCGCATGGTCCGGTCGTAGTGCGCGGTCAGATCGGTCAGCGCGGTCAGGCTGAATCCCGCGTCCTCCACCTCCTCGACCAGCTGGGAGAGCGCGTTCATCGCCGTGAACCCGTACAGCTCCACGGCGTGCAGGCTGCGCGGCCGCCGCTCGTACTCCCGGCGCGCGGCCCGGCTGCGGTAGCAGCTGGCGGAGAGGTAGAAGGACGCGTCCTTGCGCAGGAGCCGGTGCACCTTGCGCAGGGGTTCGCGGTGCTCGGGCAGATGCTCCAGCACGCCCACCATCGCCGCCGCGTCGAAGCGCGGCCCGGCGAGGCCGGCGGTCTCGAAGGTGCCGGGCACGACGCGCACCCGGTCCGCCACTCCGGTCTCCGACGCCCGCCGGGCCACGAAGCGCTGCTGCTCGGCGGAGGGGGTCACGGCGGTGACGTGGCAGTCGTACTCCTGGGCCAGGAACAGGG
>NZ_LIQY01000187.1 GCF_001418495.1 Streptomyces pathocidini
TCGGCGGCGAGCGCGCGGGCCGGGCCCTCGCGGTGGGTGACCCAGTGGATCGAGCCGCGCACCTCGACGGCGCTGCCGCGGCCCGTACGGTCGGGCCGGGCCTCGCCGAGGTAGGCCGGGGCGTGCACCGGGCGCGGCTGGAGGTCGGCACGCTGCCCGCCGAGGCGGATGTCGAGGCGGCGCGGCTCGGCCGCTTCCGACACCGAGTCCAGCAGCCAGAGTTCACCGGCCGAGGCGTAGCTGACGCGGCTGCCGTCGGTGGCGGCCTGGCGGGCGTAGAAGCCGCCGAGCGGGGTGTGGCGGCGCAGGTCGGAGCCGTCGGGCAGGGAGGAGTAGAGGGCGCCGGTGCCCTCGTGGTCGGAGAGGAAGGCGATGCGCTCCCCCACCCACAGCGGGCACTCCAGGTTCCCGTCCAGGTCGGCGTGGAGCCGCTCGAACGCGCCGCCGCCGTCCGGGTCGAGCCACAACTTGCCCGCGGTGCCGCCCCGGTAGCGCTTCCAGGCAGCCGCCTCGCGGCCCATCGTGGCCGACAGCAGCAGCACGGCCCCGCCGGGCCCGTACGCCACGTCGCCCACCGGCCCGTACGGCAGGGTGCGGGCCGGGCCGCCGTCGAGGGGGACGGCCCGCGCCCAGGTGCGGCGCAGGGAGGCCTGCCCGTACGTGCTGATGGCGAGCACCTCGGCGGGGGCGCCGCCGGTGGCGGCGGGGGCCCCGTCGACGCCGGCGCGGCCGCCTTGGCCCGAAGTCCAGCCACGTACGGCGGTCTTGGCGCTGCCCCAGTACGTGAGCCGGGTGGACCGTCCGCCGTCGACCGGTGCCACGTGCACCTCGGGTGCGCCGTCCCGGGTCGAGGTCCAGGCGATGCGCTCCCCGTCCGGGGAGATCCGCGGGTACGAGACGGGCATGTTGTCCGCGCTCACCCGCCAGGCCCGGCCCCCGTCCAGAGGCGCCGCCCACACGTCGTCCTCGGCGGTGAAGGCGAGCAACTCGCCGTGCGGATGCGGATGGCGGAGATACGAAGGCAGCGTCACCCCGCCACGATAATCACGAGCCGGGGCCCCCACCAGCCGTTCCCCCCGTACGCGGGTCGTGGTTCGGCCACCGCCCGAGCCCGCCCGGCCACGCCGGGGCCCCGGCCGCTAGGACCAGCGGCCGGTGCGGCCCAGGAGGAGAGCCGTCGCCGCCGTGCCTGCGGTGGAGGTGCGCAGGACGGTCGGGCCCAGCCGGTACGGGTGGGCGCCCGCCGCCGCGAAGGCGTCCAACTCCTCGGGGGCGACGCCCCCTTCGGGCCCCACGACCAGGACGATGTCCCCCGAGGCGGGCAACTCCGCCGTGGCCAGCGGCGTACTCCCCTCCTCGTGGAGAACGGCCGCGAACGCGGACCCCGCCAGCAGCTCCCCCACCCGGTGCGTGGTCATCGGCTCGTCCACGACCGGAAACCGCACCCGCCGCGCCTGCTTCCCCGCCTCCCGCGCAGTGGCCCGCCACTTGGCGAGCGACTTCGCCCCTCGCTCCCCCTTCCACTGCGTGATGCAGCGCGCGGCGGTCCACGGCACGATCCGGTCGACGCCGGTCTCCGTCATGGTCTCGACGGCCAGTTCGCCCCGGTCGCCCTTGGGGAGCGCCTGGACGACGGTGACGCGCGGCGCGGGCTCGGGCTCCGCGCGGACCCCGCAGACCGCGACCACCAGCCGGTCCTTGCCCTCGGCGGCGCGCACCACGCCCGCCGTCCAGCGCCCGAGGCCGTCGGTCAGCACCACGTCCTCGCCCGGCCGCAGCCGCTTCACCGAGACCGCGTGCCGCCCCTCGGGCCCGTCGAGCACGAACTCGGCCCCGTCCGGGACCTGTTCGACCACGAACACCGGCGCCGTCACGACACGGCCCCCGGCCGGACTTCGCTCCCCGCCGGGCCGCGCGCCGCCTCCAGTTCGGCGACCAGGACGTCGACCAGCTGCCGAGCGGGCAGTTCCCGCGCCAGTCGGTGCCCCTGGCCCGCCCACAGCGCCATGCCCTGCGGATCGCCCGCCGTGGCCGCGGCCTTGCGCAGCCCGGCGGTCATGTAGTGGATCTGCGGGTACGCGGCCGGGGCGTACGGGCCGTGCTCCCGGATGAAGCGGTTGACCAGGCCGCGCGCCGGGCGGCCGGAGAAGGCCCGGGTCAGCTCGGTACCGGTGAACAGCGGGTCGGTCATGGCCCGCTTGTGGACGGTGTTCGCGCCCGACTCGGGGGTGACGAGAAAGGCCGTGCCGAGCTGGGCGGCCGCCGCGCCGGCGGCCAGCACGGCCGCGATCTGCCCGCCGTTCATCAGCCCGCCGGCCGCCACGATCGGCAGCCGCACGGCCTCGCGCACCAGGGCGATCAGCGTCAACAGGCCGATTCCGGCGGCCTGGTCGGCCCGCGGGTCGTCGTGGTGCGTGCCCTGGTGGCCGCCGGCCTCGGCCCCCTGGACGCACACGGCGTCGGCGCCCGACCACTCGGCGGCCTGTGCCTCGGCCGGGGTGGTGACGGTGACGACGGTCAGCGTCCCGGCCTTGGCGAACGCCTCCAGCACGCTGCGGGACGGGCAGCCGAAGGTGAAGGACACGACCGGCACGGGGTCGTCGAGCAGCAGCGCGAGCTTGGCCTCGTACGCGTCGTCGGTGCCGCGGTCGGTGTCGCCGAGCGGCGTCTCGTACCAGGCCGACTCGCCCGCCAGCTGCTCGCGGTAGACGGCGATGGCGGCCGGGTCGGCGGCGGAGGGCTGCGGCATGAACAGGTTTACGCCGAACGGCCGCTGGGTGAGCCCGCGCAGCCGCTTGATCTCCTCGTACATCGCCTCGGGCGTCTTGTAGCCGCCCGCCAGGAACCCGAGCGCACCCGCGTCCGCCACGGCCGCGGCCAACTCCGGCCGCGAGGCACCGCCGGCCATGGGGGCCTGCACGATCGGATACGCGGACAACTCACCGAACACGGAGGACATGCCCACATGGTGTCACGAGCCACCGGCGCTCAGCGGGGCGGCCCTGACCACCGCTCGCCGCCGAGTCGACGGTCCGACCGCGCGGGGCGGCCGACCACGGCAGGGCCGGTTCGGCGCCGCCGAACTCCTGCGTCCGGCCGCCGCGGCCGGTGCTCTTCCGCCGCGGCGGCGGGCGGACGCCTGGCCGCCCCGCCCCGGACAGGACTCGCTCCCGCCTCCGGCGGAAACACTCCCGCCGCCGCGGCGCGCGACCACGGTGGCGGAGCCCGGGTGGGGGCACCTCCCAGCGGTAGCTGGGGGAGCCCAACTCGCCGCAAGTTACGCGGGCTTCGGGAAGGCGCCCGACTACCGCGACCGGGCACCCCGGGAATCCGCCGGAAGGGCTTACCGCCCGTTGAAGGCGTCCTTCAGGCGGGAGAAGAGGCCCTGCTGGCCCGGTTGGAAGTGGCCCGCGGGGCGCTCCTCGCCGCGGAGTTCCGCGATCTTGCGAAGGAGCTCCTCCTGCTGCGGGTCCAGCTTCGTCGGGGTCTGGACCTCGACGTGGACGATCAGGTCGCCCCGCCCGCCGCCGCGCAGATGCGTGACACCCCGCTGGTGCAGCGGGATGGACTGCCCGGACTGCGTCCCGGGCCGGATGTCCACCTCTTCGAGCCCGTCCAGCGTCTCCAGCGGGCACTTCGTGCCCAGCGCCGCCGCCGTCATGGGGATGGTGACCGTGCAGTGCAGGTCGTCGCCGCGGCGCTGGAAGACCGGGTGCGGCAGTTCGTGGATCTCCACGTACAGGTCGCCCGCCGGGCCGCCGCCGGGACCGACCTCGCCCTCGCCGGCGAGCTGGATGCGGGTGCCGTTGTCGACCCCGGCCGGGATCTTGACGGTCAGCGTACGGCGCGACCGTACGCGCCCGTCGCCCGCGCACTCCGGGCACGGCGTCGGCACGACCGTGCCGAAGCCCTGGCACTGCGGGCAGGGCCGCGAGGTCATGACCTGGCCGAGGAAGGACCGCGTCACCTGCGACACCTCGCCGCGCCCGCGGCACATGTCGCAGGTCTGCGCCGAGGTGCCCGGCGCCGCCCCCTCGCCGGTGCACGTGGTGCAGACGATGGCGGTGTCGACCTGGATGTCCTTCGTCGTGCCGAACGCCGCCTCGTCCAGCTCGATGTCGAGCCGGATCATCGCGTCCTGGCCGCGTCGCGTGCGCGAGCGCGGACCCCGCTGGGAGGCGGTGCCGAAGAAGGCGTCCATGATGTCGGAGAAGTTCCCGAACCCGGCGCCGAAGCCGCCCGCACCGCCCGCCGAGGCGCCGGACAGCGGATCGCCGCCGAGGTCGTAGACCTGCTTCTTCTGCGGGTCCGACAGCACCTCGTAAGCGGCGTTGATCTCCTTGAACCGCTCCTGGGTCTTCGGGTCCGGATTGACGTCCGGGTGCAGTTCGCGAGCCAGGCGCCGGAACGCCTTCTTGATCTCGTCCTGCCCTGCGTCGCGGCGCACGCCGAGGACGGCGTAGTAGTCCGTGGCCACTTACGACTCCGCCAGGATCTGTCCGACGTAACGTGCCACTGCGCGTACCGCTCCCATCGTTCCGGGGTAGTCCATGCGGGTCGGTCCGACCACGCCGAGCTTGGCGACCGCCTCGTCGCCCGAACCGTAACCGACGGCGACGACCGACGTGGAATTCAGTCCCTCGTGAGCATTCTCATGCCCGATTCGTACGGTCATGCCGGAGTCCTTGGCCTCGCCGAGCAGCTTCAGGAGCACCACCTGCTCCTCCAGCGCCTCCAGCACCGGCCGGATCGTGAGGGGGAAGTCGTGCCCGAAGCGGGTGAGGTTGGCGGTGCCGCCGATCATCAGCCGCTCCTCGGTCTCCTCGACCAGGGTCTCCAGGAGCGTGGCCAGCACGGTCGAGACCGTGCCGCGGTCCTCCGCCTCGAAGGAGTCGGCCAGGTCCTGCACCAGCCGCGGCACGTCGGCGAACCGGCGCCCCACGATCCGGCTGTTGAGCCGCGCCCGCAGGTCGGCCAGCGAGGTCTCGCCGAACGGCGCGGGACAGTCGACGACGCGCTGCTCGACCCGCCCGGTGTCCGTGATCAGCACGAGCATGAGGCGGGCCGGGGCCAGCGACAGCAGCTCGACGTGGCGCACCGTGGACCGGGTCAGCGACGGGTACTGCACGACCGCCACCTGCCGGGTCAGCTGGGCGAGCAGCCGGACCGTGCGCCCCACGACGTCGTCGAGGTCGACGGCCCCGTCCAGGAAGTTCTGGATGGCGCGGCGCTCGGCCGGGGACAGCGGCTTGACGCCCGCCAGCCGGTCGACGAACAGCCGGTAGCCCTTGTCGGTCGGGATGCGGCCCGCGCTGGTGTGCGGCTGCGCGATGTAGCCGTCCTCCTCCAGGACCGCCATGTCGTTGCGCACGGTGGCCGGGGAGACGCCGAGCCCGTGCCGCTCGGTGAGCGCCTTGGAGCCGACCGGCTCCTCCGTGCCCACGTAGTCCTGGACGATCGCGCGCAGCACCTCGAGTCTGCGTTCGCTGAGCATGCGCGCACCTCCCATGTGGCTTCCCGGGCTCGTTCCCCGCTCGCGGGCCTGGCACTCACCTGCGCCGAGTGCCAGCTCCTCCCGAGCCAGTGTACGGCGGGGTGGTGGCGGCAGGGCAAGGCCGGACCTGACCCTGTGGACAACGCCCCGCGACGAGGCCGTCCGTGGTCCCGGCAGCGGGCAACGGTACCGGGCTGCGACTAGCGTCGTCGTATGGACCGCACTTGGGAAGAGGAGCGCGCCGGGAACGGCTCCGAGGAGGCGGCCTGGCGGGCCGCCGGCTGGGAGCCGCTCGCCCCCGGCGTCGCGCGCCGCCGGCTCCCCGGCTGGGACGCGACCGCGGGCGTGGTCCACGGCCCGGCGGCGGTGCTGGTGGTGGACGCGGGCTCGTCCCTGCGCGAGGGGGCCGGACTGCGGACGGCCGCCGAGCGGGTCCTGGGCCGCCGGGTGACGCATCTCGCGCTCACCCACCCGCACTTCGACCACGTCCTGGGCGCCGCCGCGTTCACCGGGGCCCGGATCTACGGCGCGGTTCGGATGGACCTGATGCTGGGCGGCGAGCGGGGCCGGGCGGCGCTGCGCGAGGACGCCGTGTCCCACGGAGTGGACCGGGAAGCGGCCGAGGAGGCGGTCGGGCTGCTGCCCCGGCCCGGCCACCTGATCAGCGGGGATCTGGCGGTCTCCCTGGGCGGCTGGCGCGAGGCGGTGCTGGCGAACGTCGGCCCCGCGCACAGCGGCCACGACCTGGCCGTCCTGGTGCCCGGCCGCGCGGGCGCCCCGAACGTGGTCTTCTGCGGCGACCTGGTGGAGGAGTCGGGCGAGCCGCAGGCCGGGCCCGACGCCGTACCGGGCCAGTGGCCGGCCGCCCTGGACCGCGTCCTGGACCTCGGCGGCGAGGACGCGCTCTACGTGCCCGGGCACGGCGCGGTGGTCGGCGCCGCCTTCGTCCGGGCCCAACGTGCTCGGCTGGCAAGCCGGTTCGGCGTGTCGTAGCGGGGATCCGGATGCGGCCCGGCGACCGCCGCATTAGGGTCTGCCGGATGCGCAGCCGTCATTACGGGCCCGATCTGACCCCGCCGTGGAAGAAGCCCGCGCCCGTCCCCGAAGTGCCCGCCGAGACCGACCTCGTGGTCGAGGAGGTGTCAACCGGTTTCTGCGGAGCAGTGGTTCGCTGCGAGAAGACGGCCCAGGGGCCGACGGTCACCTTGGAGGACCGGTTCGGCAAGCACCGGGTCTTCCCCATGGAACCGCGCGGCTTCCTCCTGGAGGGCCGCGCCGTCACGCTCGTACGCCCCTCCGCGGCTTCCCCGGCCCCCCACCCGCCGGCCCGTACGGCCTCGGGCTCGATCGCCGTGCCCGGGGCGCGGGCGCGCGTGGCGCGGGCCGGGCGGATCTACGTCGAGGGGCGGCACGACGCCGAGCTGGTCGAGCGGGTGTGGGGCGACGACCTGCGCATCGAGGGCGTGGTCGTGGAGTACCTGGAGGGTGTGGACGAACTGCCCGCCATCGTGAAGGCCTTCGACCCCGGTCCGGACGCCCGGCTCGGCGTCCTCGTCGACCACCTGGTGCCCGGCTCGAAGGAGTCCCGCATCGCCGCCGAGGTCACGGGCTCGGACGTGCTGGTGGTGGGGCACCCGTACATCGACATCTGGGAGGCCGTGAAACCTGCCTCGGTCGGCATCGCGGGCTGGCCCTCGGTGCCGCGCGGCCAGGACTGGAAGACGGGCGTCTGCCGCGGCCTGGGCTGGCCGGAGAACACGGGCGCGGCCTGGCAGCGCATCCTGGGCTCGGTCCGCTCCTACAAGGACCTGGAACCGGAGCTGCTGGGCAGGGTCGAGGAACTGATCGACCACGTGACCGTCGGCGGCCCTGAGCGGGTGTAACGCCGACCCGCGAACATCCGTTGTCCCGGGTGGTGGGCCGACCGGCCCGGCTCCGGTGAGCGGAGGTCCCCCCGTCGATCAGCTCGTCGACACTGCCGAGCAGGGCGTTGGCCCCGCAGACGCGGGGAGCCGTCGGCCCATCATCGTCCTTGACGAGCCCCGTCTAGTCGACCAGGTCCCTGACGACCGCGTCGGCCAGGAGGCGGCCGCGGAGGGTCAGGACGGCGCGCCCCTCCTCGTACGGGCCGGGGTCCAGGAGGCCGTCCGCCAGGGCGCGTTCGGCGGCGCGGGCGCCCGCCGGGGCGAGGAGGCCCAGCGGGCAGCCGGCGCGCAGCCGGAGCTCCAGGAGGATCCGCTCGACCCGGCGGTCCTCCGCCGCCAGCACCTCGCGGCCCGCGCCGGGCGTACGGCCCTCGGCGAGGGCCTGCGCGTACGAGCCGGGGTGCTTCGCGTTCCACCAGCGCACGCCGCCGACGTGGCTGTGCGCTCCCGGGCCCGCGCCCCACCAGTCGGCGCCGGTCCAGTACAACTCGTTGTGGCGGCAGCGCCCGGCGGCCGTGGTGGCCCAGTTGGACACCTCGTACCACCCGAAGCCGGCCGCCGACAGCGTCTCCTCGGCGATCAGATAGCGGTCGGCGTGCACGTCGTCGTCGGTCATGGGGACCTCGCCGCGCCGGATGCGCCGCGCGAGCTGCGTGCCCTCCTCGACGATCAGCGCGTACGCGGACACGTGGTCGGGGCCGGCCGCGATCGCCGCGTCCAGCGAGGCGCGCCAGTCGTCGTCGCTCTCCCCCGGGGTCCCGTAGATCAGGTCGAGGTTGACGTGCTCGAACCCGGCGGCCCGGGCCTCGGCCACGCAGGCCTCGGGGCGGCCGGGGGTGTGCGTGCGGTCGAGTACCCGCAGCACGTGCTGCCGGGCGCTCTGCATGCCGAAGGAGACCCGGTTGAAGCCGGCGCCGCGCAGCTCCTCCAGATACCGCGGGTCGACGGACTCCGGGTTGGCCTCGGTGGTCACCTCGGCGCCGGCCGCGAGCCCGAACTCGTCCCGGATCGCGGCCAGCATCCGGCCCAGATCGGCGGCGGGCAGCAGGGTCGGCGTGCCGCCGCCGACGAACACGGTCTCCACCGGGCGGGGGTCGTCCCCGAGCACCTTCCGCGCGAGGCGGATCTCCTCGGCGACGGTCTCCGCGTAGTTGTCGCGGGAGGCGAGGGCTCCGCCGGAGCCGCGCAGCTCACCGGCGGTGTAGGTGTTGAAGTCGCAGTACCCGCAGCGGGTGGCGCAGTAGGGCACGTGCAGATAGAAGCCGAGCGGCCGCCGGTCCGCCCCCTCAAGGGCATGCGGAGGCAGCGCGCCGTCTTGGGGCACGCTCTCACCATCGGGCAACACAGAAGGCATTCCCCCATTGTCCCCCGGCCGGAGGACCCGTCTCACCGGTGAGGCCCGGGGGCCGCTCGCTGAGGCCCGGGGGGCCGGTGCGTGAGGCCCGGGGGCGCTCCCCGGGCCTCACGCACCGGCGGCTACGACTCGCGGGCGCCGTCGTACATCTCGTCCAGGAGGTGGCGGTACTCGCGCTCCACGACCGGGCGCTTCAGTTTCAGGCTCGGGGTGAGCTCGCCGTGCTCGATGTCGAGATCCCTCGGCAGGATGCGGAACTTCTTGATCGTCTGCCAGCGCTGCAGCCCCTCGTTGAGGCGGTCGACATAGCCCGCGATCAGCGCCTCCAGCTCCTGGGAGGCGAGGACGTCCGCGTACGGCTTGCCCTCCATCCCGTGCTCCGCGGCCCACCCCGTCACCGTCGCCTCGTCGAGGGCGATCAGCGCCGTGCAGAAGTTCCGGTCGGCGCCGTGCACGAGGATGTTGGAGACGAACGGGCAGACGGCCTTGAACCGGCCCTCGACCTCCGCCGGCGCGATGTACTTGCCGCCCGAGGTCTTGATGAGGTCCTTCTTGCGGTCGGTGATCCGCAGGAACCCGTCCGGCGACAGCTCGCCGATGTCGCCGGTGTGCAGCCAGCCGTCGGACTCCAGCACCTCGGCGGTCTTCTCCGGCAGCCCGTGGTACCCCTCCATGATCCCGGGCCCGCGCAGCAGGATCTCGCCGTCGTCGGCGATCCGCACCTCCGTGCCGGGCAGCGGCTTGCCGACCGTACCGGTGCGGTAGTTCTCCCCGGGGTTGACGAAGCTGGCCGCGCTGGACTCCGTCAGCCCGTACCCCTCCAGGATGTGGATGCCCGCGCCGGAGAAGAAGTAGCCGATGTCGGGCGCAAGCGCGGCGGAGCCGGACACCGCGGCCCGCAGCCGCCCGCCGAACGCCTCGCGCAGCTTGGCGTAGACGAGCTTGTCGGCGACGGCGTGCTTGAGCGCGAGCCCGGTGGGGGCCGAGGCCGTGCCGGTGCGCCGCAGGTTGTCCTGGGTCGCCTTCGCGTACTCGCGGGCCACCCCGGCGGCCCACTGGAAGATCTTGTACTTGGCCCCGCCGCCCGCCCGCGCCTTCGCGGCGACGCCGTTGTAGACCTTCTCGAAGATCCGCGGCACGGCGGCCATGTAGGTGGGCCTGACCACCGGGAGATTCTCGATGATCTTGTCGATCCGCCCGTCGACGGCGGTGACGTGCCCGACCCCGATCTGCGCCGAGATCAGCACCTTGCCGAAGACGTGCGCCAGCGGCAGCCACAGGTACTGCACGTCCTCGTGGGTCACGAGCCCGCTGGCCTCGATGGCGCGGGCCATGTACGACCAGTTGTCGTGGGGCAGCCGAACCCCCTTGGGGCGCCCGGTGGTTCCCGAGGTGTAGATGAGCGTGGCGAGCTGGCCCGCAGTGATCGCGTCGATCCGCTTGCGGACGACGTCCGGGTTGCCCGCGAGGTGCTCGGCGCCGCGCCGCTCCAGCTCGGTGAGCGTGAGCACCCAGCCGCCGGGGTCGCCCTCGGCGGGGATCGCGTCCTCCTCGTTGACGACCACCACATGGGCCAGGTCGGGGAGTTCGGCCCGCCGCTCGCGCGCCTTGGCCAGCTGCGCGGCGTCCTCGGCGATCAGCACCCTGCTGCCGGAGTCGGCGAGGATGTACACGGTCTCCTCGGCGTTGGTGGACGGGTAGACGGTGGTCGTCGCGGCGCCCGCGCAGAGGATGCCGAGGTCCGCGAGGATCCACTCCAGCCGGGTCGCGGAGGCGATGGCCACCCGCTCCTCGGGCCGTACGCCCAGGTCGATCAGGCCGGCGGCGATGGCCAGCACCCGGTCCGCGGACTGCCTCCAGCTGAGCGAACGCCAGTCGTCGGGACCCTCACCGGACGCGGGGGGCACCGGGTACCGGAAGGCCTCGGCATCCGGCGCCGCATCGACCCGCTCCAGGAAGAGCGTCGCCACGGAGGGCGGCCGGTTCTCGATCAACGTCTGGGTGTCGCTCACGACTTCCTCCGTGCTCCACGGCAGCGCCTGGGCCACTGCGGGAGCTGGTAACTGGGAGCTGTTCTTCGGCCCAATATTTAACTGGCGAGTAACCTCGAGCAGGGATCAGGGTAGGCGCCGCCGGGCCTTAACGTAAGGGGTGGCCTCGGACCTCTTTGGCCGCGGGACACCGAACTCCCCGACCCACCGCCGGACTCCCTGCCCCCAC
>NZ_LIQY01000188.1 GCF_001418495.1 Streptomyces pathocidini
GCTGCAGCCGGCCGCGGCCGTCGCGCCCAGCGCAACGGCTCCCGCAAGCAAAGAGCGGCGGCCGACACTTCTTCCGATCATGTCGTTGTCGTTCCCCTGTGGTGGAGCCATGGCCGCGCGGCTACCCGAGTCCACGCGTTTCATGCGGCTCGTTTTCGGCCCTTGTCGAGGCGTTGAGGTATTGACCCTTGAGACACAATTGATCCCGTATCCGACCGAGAGGACCCACGATGGCAGACCGGTTCATCGAAGTCTCACTCGACAAGCGCGGAGTCGCCTGTACGGCAAAGCTGCTGGACGACCGTGCTCCGATCACCTGCGAAGCGGTGTGGAACGCGCTGCCGCTGGGCGGTGACGTCTACCACGCGAAGTACGCGCGGAACGAGATCTACGCCCTGCTGCCGCCCTTCGCCCCGGAGGAGCCGCCGCTGGAGAACCCCACGATCACCCCCATTCCGGGCGACCTGTGCTATTTCACCTTCTCCGAAACGCAGTTGGGCACCAAGTCCTACGGCTACGAGACGACGGCCAAGCACCAGGGCAGGGCCCAGGTCGTAGATCTCGCGCTGTTCTACGAGCGCAACAACCTGCTGATCAACGGAGACGCGGGCTGGGTCCCGGGCATCGTCTGGGGCGCGGTCGTCGACGGCCTCGACCGGATGGCCGAGGCCTGCCAGGACCTGTGGCGCGCGGGAGCGCTGGGAGAGACCCTCAACTTCCGCCGGGCGGGCTGATGTCAGCGGCCCCGCTCGCGTAGAGGGCGTGCGCCGCACGCAGCACCAGCGTGTCCGCGTGGCGCGCCCCCACCACCTGCACCCCGATCGGCAGCCCGGCGCGGTCCAGACCGCACGGCACGCTCGCCGCCGGCTGCTGGGTCAGGTTGAACGGGTACGTGAACGGGGTCCAGCCCGTCCACCGCCGGTGGCCGGATCCTTTCGGCACCTCAACGCCCGCCTCGAACGCGGTGATCGGCATCGTCGGCGTCACCAGCAGGTCGTACGCCGCGTGGAACCGGCCCATCGCCTGGCCCAGCGCCATGCGCTCGTCCACCGCGGCCAGGTAGTCCAACGCGCTGTACCGCGCCCCCTGTTCGCAGACCTCCCGCAGCCCGGGGTCCAGCCGCTCCCGGTCCTTGGGGCCGAGCGGCTGCACCACGCGCGCGGTGCCGCTGAACCACAGCACATGGAACGCCTCCACCGGATCCGCGAAACCGGGGTCGGCCTCCTCCACGCGCGCCCCCGCCTCGGCCAGGCGATGGGCCGCGCGCTCCACCGCCGCGGCCACCTCCGGGTCGACCGCCACCCGCCCTCCGAAGGAGGGGGAGTACGCGACGCGCAGCCCGGCCACCCCGCCTTCCGCCTCGCCCAGGGCGGCCCGGAAACCGCCAGGGGCGGCGCCCAGTTGGGACCAGTCACGCCAGTCGGGGCCGGTGATCACATCCATCAGCAGCGCCGCGTCCCGCGCGTCGCGGGTCATCGGGCCGATGTGCGCCAGCGTGCCGAAGGGGCTCGCCGGATACAGCGGGACCCTTCCATAGGTGGGTTTGAGCGCGAAGACGCCGCTGAAGGAGGCGGGGATGCGCACCGAGCCCCCGCCGTCCGTCCCCAGGCTCAGTGGCCCCGCCCCCAGGGCGACCGCCGCCGCGCTCCCGCCGCTCGAACCGCCCGCCGTGCGCCGCGGATCGTACGGGTTGCCCGTCACCCCGTGCCGGGGGCTGTCGGTGACGCCCTTCCAGCCGAACTCCGGCGTCGTCGTCTTGCCCAGGAAGACCGCGCCGTGCTCGCGCAGCCGCGCCACGGCCGGCGCGTCCTCGTCCCAGGGCGGGCCCTCGGCCCGCACGGTCCAGGAGCCGCGGAGCGTCGGCCCGCCGCGCTGGAGCAGGATGTCCTTCACCGACACCGGCACGCCGTCCACCAGGCCGGCCGGCTCGCCCCGCCGCCACCGCTCCGCCGACTCGGCCGCGGCCGCGAGCGCCTCCTCGGCGTCCACCCGTACGAACGCGTTGACGGCTCGGTCCGTGCGCTCGATCCGGTCCAGGGCGGCGCGGGCCGCCTCGACGGGCGAGAAGGCGCCCGAGGCGTAGCCCGCGAGCAGTTCGGTCGCGGTCAGGTCGGCGAGATCGGTCATCGACGCTCCAGTCGGGTCGGTGGATCGCTCCAGGCGGTTCTGCGGGTCAGGTCACCGGCACGTAGCCCAGTTTCTTGTCCACGACGTTGAGCAGCGGTTCGCCCGCCACCCAGCGCTCGAAGTTGTCCATGAACTGCTCGGCGAGATCGTCCCGCCAGCCGACCGTGTCCCCACTCATGTGGGGCGAGACGAGCAGGCCCGGCACGTCCCAGACGCGGCTGCCGGAGGGCAACGGCTCGCTTTCGAAGACGTCCAGCGCCGCCCCCGCGATGCTCCGCGCCAGCACCGCGTCGACCAGGTCCTCCTCCACCACGAGGGGCCCGCGCCCCACGTTGATGAAGTGGCCCTCCGGCTTCATCCGCGCGAAGGCGGCCGCGTCGAACATGGCGCGGGTGTCCTCGGTGAGCGGGGCCGCGCACACCACCCAGTCCGCCTCCGGCAGCAGCCCGGGCAGCGCCGCCGCGCCGTGCACCCTCCCGAACTCCGGGTCGTCCGCGCGCTCCGTCCGCCCCACCAGCTCCGCCCGGACACCCAGTGCCGTCAGAGTGCGGGTGATGGCGCGGCCGATGGGACCAGAACCGACTACCAGCGCGCGCGTGCCGGTCAGCCGCATCGTCTCCCGGTGCTGCCAGCGCCGCTGCCGCTGGAGCTCCCAAGTGCCCGGGAAATCCTTGGCCATGGCGATGACGAGCCCGGCTACGTACTCGGCGATCGGCTGCTCGAAGACGCCGCGCGCGTTGGTCACCACCGTGCTGGAGGCGACCAGCTCCGGGCACAGCAGCCGGTCGACGCCCGCGCTCGCGGTGTGCACCCAGCCCGGCCGGGGGCCGCCGCCCGGCCAGGCGGCGCGCACCGCGTCGGAGGTGAAGTCCCAGACCAGCAGGGCGTCGGCGGCTGGCAGCAGCCTGGGCAGCGAGGCCTCGTCGCTGAGCACGATCCGGGCGCGGCCGGCGATCCGGTCCAGCCGGGGCGGCGGATCGACACCGAAGACAAGGAGGGCGATTTCGGACATGGGCGGGAAACCGTTTCGAAACGTAGGTCCGCTTGGCTGGGTGAGATGCGGCTGGCTGGGCGAGGTACGGCTTGGCTGGGCGAGGTGCGGCGGTGAACCGTCTGAGATGTGAGGATTGACCACGCTAGGGAGCAGAAACTACCTTCGTCAACAGGGGCTCTCGCCCGCTTATCTGTCCCGACGTCCCGGCGTTCACCGGCTTTCCCAACCTGCCGTTTCCTGTGGCCCTCCCGGCCCAGCCCTCCGTTTGTATTGGGGCTTGAAATGGACGTCTCGTTTCTGGGTGGCCCGCACCCGCAGCGCGGTGTGGGAGTTGTGGCACCTTTCGACTTCGCTCTCGACCGGGAGCTGTGGCGCTGGGTTCCGGACGAGGTCTCCCTCCATCTGACCCGCACCCCTTTTGTGCCCGTCGAGGTCAGCCTGGACCTCGCCCGGCTGGTCAGTGAGCACGAGACCCTGAGCGAGGCCGTCCGCGCGCTCGGCGCGGTCTCGCCCGAGGTCGTCGCGTACGCCTGCACCTCCGGCAGCTTCGTCGGCGGGATCGCCGGGGAGCGCGGGATGTGCGCGGCGATGGAGCAGTCCGGGGAGATGCCCGCGCTGACCACCTCGGGCGCGCTGCTGGAGGCGCTGCAGGAGTTGGGCGCGCGGCGGATCGCCCTGGTCACCCCGTACACCGGCTCGGTCACCACCGCGCTGGAGGAGTTCCTCGCCGAAGGCGGTGTCTCGGTCACCGGGCGCGCCTACCTCGGACTGACCCGGCACATCTGGAAGGTGCCCTACCGCGACGTGGTCGACATGGCTCGGCAGGCGGTGGTAGGTGCGGCGGACGCGCTCTTCATCAGCTGCACCAACCTGCCGACCTACGACGCGATCCCGCAGCTGGAGGCCGAGCTGCGGATGCCGGTGCTGTCGGCGAACCAGGTCACGATCTGGGCGGCGCTGCGCCGGATCGGCGAGCAGGCGGTCGGGCCTTACCAGGCGCTGCTCGACCCGGTGGCCCGTCGTGGGCCCGCGGCGATGTCCTCATCTACCGCGCCCGGCGAGGGGGATGGGGCAGTAGAACCCGCCGGCCTGTCGCCGGGCGGTGTGCCGCTGCCACCGGTGGCAGNNGCCGGAGGCGGTGGACGGTCTGGACCCGCCGTACCCGGATGAGCCGGGCGGAATGACGCCTACGTGACGGGGGCCGCATGGGCCCGTGACGGTGGCCAGGTGACCGTGGGCCGACCGGGACCGATCGATCGGGGTGGAACCGATTGGGATGGAACCGATCGGGCTCGGGCGGTGTACTGATGACAGTTGAGCGATCGGGCCGGGGACGGCGGAGGCAGCGGAGGAGGAGGTGAACACGGAGATGGCAGGGGCGCAGGCGGAAGTTGGGTTCCTTTAGCCGGACCACTCGGCGGAGGACGACGACCCACGGCTCGAGGC
>NZ_LIQY01000189.1 GCF_001418495.1 Streptomyces pathocidini
CGGGGTCGGGGACGGTGGTCGAGGGGACCCGCGGGAGGGGGCGGGCGAGGTGCAGACGCCGCTGCTCGGCTCGGCCGCGGACGATCTGCTGATCGGCGACAAGGTGTGGTTCCGGCACGCGAAGGCCGGCGAACTGTGCGAGCGGTTCGACGTGTTGCGGCTGGTGGCGGGCGACCGGGTGATCGCCGAGGTGCCCACGTACCGCGGTGAGGGCCGCACCTTCCTCTGAGGCTCGGGGGGGCGGCCCGGATGAGCTCGGGAGGGGCGGCCCGGACCGTACGCCAGACCCGGACCCGTACGCCAGGCCCAGGCCCCCGCGTCAGACCGCTCCCCCGTCCGCGCCGGCGCGCAGCGGTGCGATGCCCTTGGTGATGCGGTCCATGTCCGCCGGGGGCGGGGCCTGGCCGCCGGCGTCGAAGCCGAAGCGGACCAGGACGAAGTCCTTGGTGACCGGGGAGGTGAAGACGAGGGACTGCACGTAGCCGCCCTGGCCGTGCTCGGTCTCGACCTTCCAGCGCACCAGGTAGCCCTTCTCCCCCGCGACCGTGACGGGGGTGGACTTCAACTCCTTGTGGCCGGTGATGCCGCCGTAGACCTCCTTGCCGGATTCGGGGTCCGCGCCGTAGGACTCCTCGGCGTTCTTCTCGATGTCGGCCTTGGCGATCTTCTCGGCGGTCCTGCCGCTGGAGAGGGCGGGGTGGCTGAAGGCGCCGCCGCGTACGCAGGTGACGTCGCGGTCGCCGGGGCACGGGTACGCGCCGGTGGTGACGGCGGCGCCGCCGGAGCCGCTGCGGCCCGCCCGCCAGCCGTCGAGTACGGGCAGGCTGATTCCGTTGACCTCGTCGGGCGCGGTCCTGGCGCCCTTGCCGGGGGCGGCGGGCCCGTCGCTCTCGCCGGGGCCCGGGCGGCGGTCGGAGCCGGCGCCCGGCTTGGAGTCGGCCGACTCGGCGCCGCCTTCGGTGGTGTTGAGCAGCACGATGCCGCCGACGATGGCCGCGACGAGGACGCCCGCGACGGCGGCGAAGGCGATCACCTTGCCGCGCGAGCCGCCGTCCCGGGGCGGCAGCGGCTCGTACCCCGGCTCGTATCCCGGGAACGCGGGGCTCTGGTGGAAGGTTCCCGGGTGCCGCGGGGGCCCGAAGTCCGGCTGCTGGGACGGTATTCGGGCCGTCACGGCGCCCTGCGGCTCGCGGGTGTAGTCGGTCCAGGCAGACCCGTCCCACCAGCGTTCGAGGAGGGGGCCGTGGCCTGGGTGCCCGGGGTCCGGGTACCAGCCGGGCGGTGTCGTCATGCTCACCCGCACACCCTAGGCCGTCGTGATCGGGCGAGTACACCGCGTCCACCGCCTCCACCGGTCCGCCGCGTCCACCGCGCGGGCCGGGCACCGCGCGGTTGCCCGGCCGCGCGGGGAGAGGGCCCCAGCCCACCTCGTTGGGAGCCCGGGTCGCGTCCGGCAGCGCGAGGAGCCGGTCCCGCCCGGCCCGCGCGGGGAGCGGGTCCTTCGCGGCCGCCAACTGCTCGGCCTTCTCAGCCCCGCCCGGCCCGCGCGGGGAGCGGGTTGCGTTAGAGCGGTGTGACGTACGCGCCCGCGATGCCGCCGTCGACGAGGAACTCGGCGGCGTTGACGAACGAGGAGTCGTCGCTGGCGAGGAAGGCCACGGCCGCGGCGATCTCCGTCGGCTCCGCGAACCGGCCGGCCGGGACGTGCACGAGGCGGCGCGCGGCGCGCTCCGGGTCCTTGGCGAACAGCTCCTTCAGCAGCGGGGTGTTGACCGGCCCCGGGCAGAGCGCGTTGACGCGGATGCCCTCGCGGGCGAACTGCACGCCCAGTTCGCGGGACATGGCCAGCACGCCGCCCTTGGAGGCGGTGTAGCTGATCTGCGAGGTGGCGGCGCCCATCTTCGCCACGAACGAGGCGGTGTTGATGATGGAGCCCTTGCCCTGCCGCCGCATGTACGGGATGGCGTGCTTGCAGCAGAGGTAGACGGAGGTCAGGTTGACCTCCTGGACGCGCTTCCAGGCCTCGATCCCGGTGGTGAGGATGGAGTCGTCGTCGGGCGGGGAGATGCCGGCGTTGTTGAAGGCGATGTCGACCGAGCCGTAGGTCTCGTACGCCGTCTTGAACAGCGCTTCGACCTGCTCGGAGTCGGTCACGTCGACCTGTACGAAGATGCCGCCGGTCTCGGCGGCCGCGGCCTTGCCCGCGCTCTCGTCGATGTCGGCGCAGACGACGTTCGCGCCCTCGGCGGCGAAGCGGCGTGCGGTGGCAAGGCCGATGCCGCTGCCCGCTCCGGTGATGACGGCGGTGCGGCCGGTCAGGCGGCGGCAGACTGGGGTCTCGGTCGTCACTGGCTCTCCTCGGTGCTGATGAACACGTTCTTGGTCTCGGTGAAGGCGGTCAGCGCGCCCGGGCCCAGCTCGCGGCCGAGCCCTGACTCGCCGAAGCCGCCGAAGGGGGTCCAGTAGCGCACGCTGCTGTGCGAGTTGACGGACAGGTTCCCGGCCGCGACGGCCCGGGAGACGCGGATCGCGCGGCCCACGTCGCGGGTCCACAGCGAGCCGGACAGGCCGTACCGGGTGGCGTTGGCCAGGCGTACGGCGTCGGCCTCGTCCTCGAAGGGGAGGACGACGGCGACCGGGCCGAAGATCTCCTCGACGGCCGCGGGGTCGTCCGGGGAGTCGGGCGCGAGGACGGTCGCCGGGTACCAGAAGCCCTTGCCCGCCGGGGCCGTTCCGCGGATCGCGGCGGGGGCGTCCTCGCGGACGTAGGACCGTACGCGCTCCCGCTGGGCGGCGGAGATCAGCGGGCCCATCCGCGTGGCGGGGTCCGCGGGGTCGCCCACCGTGAAGGCCTTGACCGCGGGCTCCAGCAGCTCCAGGAAGCGGTCGTACGCGCCACGCTGGACGAGGATGCGGGTGCGGGCGCAGCAGTCCTGTCCGGTGTTGTCGAGGAAGGCGCCGGGGGCGGCGGCCGCGGCCCGTTCGAGGTCGGCGTCGGCGAAGACGATGTTGGGGCTCTTGCCGCCGAGTTCGAGGGTCACGCGCTTGACCTGGTCCGCGCACTTGGCCATGATCCGCTTGCCGACGGCGGTGGAGCCGGTGAAGACGACCTTGGCGACGCCCGGGTGCTCGACGAGGGCGTTGCCCGCGACCGGGCCCTCGCCCGGGAGGACCTGGAAGAGACCCTCGGGCAGGCCTGCCTCCAGGGCGAGTTCGGCCAGCCGCAGGGCGGTGAGCGGGGTGGTCTCGGCGGGCTTGAGGAGGACCGCGTTGCCGGCCGCGAGCGCGGGTGCGGTGCCCCAGGCGGCGATCGGCATGGGGAAGTTCCACGGCGCGATGACGGCGACGACGCCGAGCGGTTCGTGGAACGTGACGTTCAGGCCGCCGGGGACGGGGATCTGACGGCCGTTCAGCCGCTCGACTCCGCCGGCCGCGTAGTCCAGCAGGTCGCGGGCGTTGCCCGCCTCCCAGCGGGCGTTGCCGATGGGGTGGCCGGCCTCGCGGACCTCCAGCAGGGCCAGTTCTTCCAGGTGCTGGTCGACGGCGGCCGCGAAGCGGCGCAGCTGCCGGGCCCGGTCCCCGGGGGCCAGCGCCGCCCAGGCTTCCTGCGCCTTGGCGGCGCGGGCGACGGCCGCGTCGACGTCCCGCGGCGTCGCCGCCGCGACCGTGGCGACCGGTTCCTCGGTCGCCGGATTGAGTACGTGAAGTTCGTGCAAGGTGTCTCCAGCGGTTGGCGCGGCCTTCGCGGCGCGCCGGCGGGGTTTGCGGTTTCGTGCGCGGCTGCGGGCGAGTGGTCGCATTGTGCCCACCTCCGCCGGAATTCGTCCGGGGGTGGACCTCCAGCCCGGCGGAACGCCTGCCCGCAACGCGACGGCGTCACATGCGCTCGAAGGAGCGGTAGCGCTCCCAGTCCGTGACGGCGGTGTCGTAGGCCTCCTGCTCGACGCGGGCCATGTTGAGGTAGTGCTCCACCACCTCCGCGCCGAACGCCGTGCGCGCGACACCGCCGTCGGCCCACAGCTCGCTCGCCTCGCGCAGCGTGGCGGGCACGTGCTCGGCGTCACCGTTGTACGCGTTGCCGGTGCAGGCCTCGGGGAGTTCCAGCTCCTGCTCGATGCCGTGCAGCCCGCCCGCGATCATCGCCGCGACCGCGAGGTAGGGGTTGACGTCCCCGCCGGGCAGCCGGTTCTCCAGCCGGTGGGAGGCGCCGTGGCCGATGACGCGCAGCGAGCAGGTGCGGTTGTCCGGGCCCCAGGCGACCGCGGTGGGCGCGAAGGAGCCGGGCCGGAAGCGCTTGTACGAGTTGATGTTCGGCGCGTAGAGGAGCGTGAACTCCCGCAGGGTGGCGAGCTGTCCGGCGAGGAAGTGCCGCATCAGCTTGGACATGCCGTACGGGCCCTGCTCGTCGGCGAGCACCGGCTGGCCGAACGCGTCGCGCAGCGAGAGGTGGATGTGGCAGGAGTTGCCCTCGCGCTCGTCGTACTTGGCCATGAAGGTGAGCGCCCGGCCCTCCTGGGCGGCGATCTCCTTGGCGCCCGTCTTGTAGACGGAGTGCTGGTCGCAGGTGGTGAGCGCGTCGGCGTAGCGGAAGGCGATCTCGTGCTGGCCGAGGTTGCACTCGCCCTTGGCGGACTCCACGACCATGCCGGCCGCGCCCATGTCGTTGCGGATGCGGCGCAGCAGCGGCTCGACGCGGCCGGTGCCGAGCACGGAGTAGTCGACGTTGTAGAGGTTGGCCGGGTTCATCTCGCGGTAGCCGCGCGACCAGGCGTCCTCGTAGCTGTCGTTGAAGACCATGAACTCCAGCTCGGTGCCCGCGTACGCGGTCCAGCCGTGCTCGGCGAGCCGGTCGAGCTGGCGGCGCAGCACCTGGCGCGGGGAGGCGGCGACGGGCGTGCCGTCGTGCCAGGCGAGGTCGGCGGTGAGCAGCGCGGTGCCGGGGTTCCAGGGCGTACGGCGGAGGGTCGCGGTGTCGCCGTGCATGGCGAAGTCGCCGTAGCCGCGCTCCCAGGAGGACATCGCGTAGCCGTCGACGGTGTTCATGTCGGCGTCGACCGCGAGGAGGTAGTTGCAGCCTTCGGTGCCGTGGTCGAGGACCTCGTCCAGGAAGAACCGGGCGGCGAACCGCTTGCCCTGGAGCCTGCCCTGCATGTCCGTGAAGGCGAGGACGACGGTGTCGATCTCGCCCGCTCCGACGAGCGCTCTCAGCTCGTCGACCGTGAGCGGGGGTGTGCGGTCTGCCACGGGATTGCCTCCTGTCGGTGCAGCCGGGAGGGCTTAAGGTAGTCCTGCAGACCTTTGATTGGGAAGAGGCTCCGATGGGCGACATACGCGACGCGGGTCCGGAGGATCTGCTGGCGCCGGTGCTGCGGCAGGTGCGGGCGGGCAACGGCTTCGAGGAGGCGCTGGAGCAGATCCTCCAGGTGCTGCGGCTCGGACTCGTACCGCCGGGTGAACGGCTGCCCGCCGAGCGGGAGTTGGCGGAGCGGCTCGGGGTGAGCCGGGTGACGCTGCGCGAGGTGCTGAAGGTCCTTCAGGACGAGGGGCTGCTGGAGAGCCGGCGCGGGCGGTACGGCGGCACGTTCGTGCTGGGGCGGCCGGGCGGCGCGCCCGCGGACGGCTCGGGGGACGCGCTGCGCCGGCGGGCCGGGACCGTGGACGTCGAGGACACGCTGCGGTTCCGCGAGGTGCTGGAGGTGGGCGCGGCCGGACTGTGCGCCGCGGAGGGCCTCGACGGGGAGGGGGCCGAGCGGCTGCGCGCGGCGCTGGCCGCGACGCACGACGCACCGCTGGCGGACTACCGGCGGCTGGACACGATGCTGCATCTGACGCTGGCCGAGTTGAGCGGCTCACCCTCACTGGCCGCCCAGTACGCGGCGGTTCGCGCCGCCGTCAACGATCTGCTGGACCGCATACCCCTGCTGGTGCGCAATCTGGAGCACTCCCAGCAGCAGCACACCGCGCTGGTCGACGCGGTGCTGGCGGGGGACGCGGAGGCGGCGCGGGCGGTGATGCGGGAGCACTGCGCGGGAACGGCGGCGCTGCTGCGGGGATTTCTGGCGTAGCCGCCACGGCGTAGGCCACCACCGCGTAGGCCGCCACGGCGTACGCCGCCACGACGCAAGCCACGACGGTGCGCAGGCGCCACCGTCGTACCCCGCCACCGCGCCGCCGCGACGCAGGTCGCCACCGCGTACGCCGGACGCTTTGCGAGCCCCTCGCCGAGGCCGTTTCGTAACCACCGTTTAACGCAAGGCCCTTGCGCGCGGCGACACGGCAGGGCAATGGTATGCCCCCACACCATTGCCTTTCCGCACGCTCAGGAGCGCCCCATGGCCGACGGCACGGAAACCCGCACCGCATCATCACCCCCCGGCGAGAGCGGCGCCGCCGCCGAGGCCGACGCGTATCTGGAGCGGCGCTCGCTGCGCCGCGGAAGCGCCGGCTGGCTGCTGCTGACCGGCCTCGGCGTGGCCTACGTCGTCTCCGGCGACTTCTCCGGCTGGAACCTGGGCCTGGCCGAAGGCGGCTTCGGCGGCCTCGCCATAGCCACCGTCCTCATGGGCGCGATGTACGCCTGCCTGGTCTTCGCGCTCGCCGAGCTGTCGGCCATCCTGCCCACCGCGGGCGGCGGTTACGGCTTCGCCCGGCGCGCGCTGGGCACCTGGGGCGGCTTTCTGACCGGCACCGCGATCCTCATCGAGTACATCCTGGCGCCGGCCGCGATCTGCATCTTCATCGGCGACTACGTCGCGTCGCTGGGTCTCTTCGGCCTGGAGTCCGGCTGGCCGGTCTACCTCGCCTGTTTCGTCGTCTTCATCGGCATCCACCTGTGGGGCGTGGGCGAGGCGCTGCGCTTCAGCCTCGTGGTCACCGCGATCGCCGTGGCCGCGCTGCTGGTCTTCGCGCTGGGCGCGATCACCGAGTTCGACGCGGGCGGCCTGAACGACATCCCCGTCGACGGCGGCGCCCTCGGGTCGAGCTCCTGGCTCCCCTTCGGACTCCTGGGCATCTGGGCGGCGTTCCCGTTCGGCATGTGGTTCTTCCTCGGCGTCGAGGGCGTCCCGCTGGCGGCCGAGGAGGCCAAGGACCCGGTCCGGTCGATGCCGAGGGCGCTGGCGATCTCCATGGGCGTCCTGGCGCTGCTGGCCCTGATCACCTTCCTCACCGCGACGGGCGCCCGCGGCTCGGCCGCGGTGCAGGACGCGGGCAACCCGCTGGTCGTGGCGCTCCAGGGCGACGGCGAGCCGACCGCGCTCAGCCGGTTCGTCAACTACGCGGGCCTGGCAGGCCTGGTCGCCTCCTTCTTCTCCCTCATCTACGCGGGCTCCCGCCAGCTGTTCGCGCTCTCCCGGGCCGGCTATCTCCCCCGCTTCCTGTCGCTGACCAGCGGCCGGAAAGCGCCGTACCTGGGGCTGCTGATCCCAGGCGCGATCGGCTTCGCGCTCGCCGCGGGCAGCGGCAACGGCGGCCGGATGCTGAACATCGCGGTCTTCGGCGCCACCATCTCGTACGCCCTCATGGCGCTGTCGCACATCGTGCTGCGCCGGCGCGAGCCCGAACTCCCGCGCCCCTACCGCACTCCCGGTGGCATCGCGACCTCCTCGGTCGCCCTGGCGCTGTCCCTGTCCGCGCTCGTGGCGACCTTCCTGGTCGACAAGGAGGCGGCGTTCATCGCGCTGGCGGTGTACGCGGTCGCGGGAGCGTACTTCGGCTTCTACAGTCGGCACCGTCTGGTGGCCTCGGCTCCCGAGGAGGAGTTCGCGGCGCTGGCCGCGGCCGAGGCGGAACTCGAACGCGACTGACTCACCGGACCGGTCGATTCGCGCGACCGGTCGGACCTCGAAGGGAAGCAACGTGGCCAAGCCGCTCATCGGCGTCAGTACGTATCTGGAGCCCTCCGTCCGCTGGGGTGTGTGGGATCTTCCTGCGGCGGTGCTGCCCGCCGGGTACCACCGGCTCGTACAGCGCTCGGGCGGCCTGGCCGCGCTGCTGCCCCCGGACGACCCCTCGCAGGCTTCGGCGGTCGTCGCCCGGCTCGACGGGCTGGTCGTCGCGGGCGGCCCGGACATCGACCCCGAGCGGTACGGGGCCGAGCCGCACCCGCGGACCGGCCCCGCCTACCGCGAGCGGGACGCCTGGGAACTCGCCCTGATCGAGGCCGCGTTGGCGGGCGGCACCCCGCTGCTCGGGATCTGCCGGGGCATGCAGCTGCTCAACGTGGCGCTCGGCGGGACGCTCGTCCAGCACCTGCCGGAGGAGGTCGGGCACGACGGGCACTGCGGGGCGCCCGGCGAGTTCACCCACCACGAGATCAAGCCGGTGCCCGGGACCCGGCTCGGCGAGGTGCTGCCGGAGGCGGTGTCCGTGCCGACGTACCACCACCAGGCCGTGGACACCCTCGGCCGCGGCCTGCTGGCCGCCGCCCACGCCGAGGACGGCACGCTGGAGGCCATCGAGTTCGCCGACGGCGACGGCTTCGTCCTCGCCGTCCAGTGGCACCCGGAGGCGGGCGAGGACCTGCGGCTGATGGAGGCGCTGATCTCGGCGGCGGGGTCGCTCTGAAGCGGCGGACTCAGTCCTTGCGGTCGGGGGCGTTACGCTGGCCGTGCAGCTGGTTCGCCCCGCCCGCCAGGCGGGAGCGTCGTAAGAGGGAACCCGGTGGGAATCCGGGACTGCCCCGCAGCGGTGAGCGGGAACGACCGCCGTCATACGCACTGGAAGGCCGAGGCTGGAGCCGAGGCGTCCGGGAAGCGACGGCCAGTAGGTGCCCGGCGGATACGCCGGGTGTGCCCGCGAGTCCGAAGACCTGCCACTGCCCGTGCCCCGGCCGGGGCAC
>NZ_LIQY01000019.1 GCF_001418495.1 Streptomyces pathocidini
GGAGACCGCCGCAACAAAGGCTCCAGCCGCGGAGGCCCCCGACGCCGGAACCCCCGGCACCGATACCCCCGACGCCGACACCCCCAACCTCGACTTCGAGGGCACGACCCCGTACGAGGACTACGTCCAGGCCGACGTCCTCACCCACCTCCAGCGCCCGCTCTCCGACGACCCCGGCGAAATGGTCTTCCTGGTCACCACCCAGGTCATGGAGCTGTGGTTCACCGTGATCGTCCACGAGTGGCACACCGCCACGGCGGCCCTGCGCCAGGACGACCTGCCCGTCGCGCTCGCCGCGCTGCGCCGCTCCACGTACGAGCTCGAGTCGCTCAACGCGTCCTGGAGGCCGCTCGCCCACCTCACCCCCGCGCAGTTCAACGCCTACCGCAGTGCGCTCGGCGAGGGCTCCGGCTTCCAGTCGGCGATGTACCGCCGCATGGAGTTCCTGCTCGGCGAGAAGTCCGCGTCCATGCTCGTCCCGCACCGCGGCGCCCCGCGCGTGCACGCCGAGTTGGAGAAGGCGCTGGGCGAGCCGAGCCTGTACGACGAGGTGCTGCGACTGCTCGCCCGTCGCGGCCACGCCGTCCCGGAGGCCGTGCTGAACCGCGACCCGAGCCTGCGCCACGAGCCGGACCCGGCCGTCGAGCGCGCCTGGCAGGAGGTCTACTCCGGGCCGCAGGACAGCGAACTCCTGCGCCTGGGCGAGGCGTTGACCGAGGTCGCCGAACTGGTGTGGCGCTGGCGCAACGACCACCTCGTGGCGACCCGGCGCGCCATGGGCGCCAAGACCGGGACCGGCGGCTCCGCCGGGGTGGCCTGGCTGGAGAAGCGCGCGCGGAAGTACGTCTTCCCCGAGCTGTGGACGGCGCGCAGCCATGTCTGAGCCGATGGCGGCGCGGGCCGCGCGGCTGGACGCAGCGGACGAACTCGCCGAGGTCCGGGACCGGTTCGACCTGGACGACGGCGTGACCTACCTCGACGGCAACTCGCTGGGCGCGCTGCCGCGCGGCGTCCCCGCGCGGATGGCGGACGTCATCGGGCGCGAGTGGGGCCGGCTGCGGATCCGCTCCTGGGAGGAGAGCGGCTGGTGGACTGCCCCGGAGCGGATCGGCGACCGCATCGCCCCGCTCATCGGCTCGGCGCCCGGCCAGGTGGTGGTCGGCGACTCGACGAGCGTCAACGTCTTCAAGGCGGTCGTGGCGGCGGTGCGGATCGCGCAGGGCCGAGCGGGAACCGTGGGCGCGGGCATGGGCGAAGCGGCGCGGACTTGGACGTCGGGAGCAGGCGTCGGCCCTGCGGCCGGGGCGATCGTCGGCCTCGGCGCACCACCCGGGCCCACGGCGGGCGGATCCCGTGGCGCCGCGAGTGCGCCGGTCGGAGCTCAGGCCGAACCCTCCCCGGCCCGGGCCGGGGACGGCGCTCTCCGCGACGAGGTGCTGGTCGATGCCTCCACCTTCCCCACCGACGGCTACATCGCCGAGTCCGCCGCCCGCCTCACCGGCTGCCGGATCCGGGCCGTCGAGGCCGCGGACGTACCGGACGCGGTCGGTCCGCGCACCGCCGTCGCTCTCGTCAACCACGTCGACTACCGCACCGGCCGCCTCCACGACCTTCCCGGCACCACGGCCGCCGTCCATGCCGCGGGCGCCCTGGCCGTGTGGGACCTGTGCCACAGCGCGGGCGCGCTGCCGGTCGGACTCGACGAGCACGGCGCCGACTTGGCGGTCGGCTGCACGTACAAGTACCTCAACGGCGGCCCCGGCTCGCCGGCCTACCTGTACGTACGGCGCGAGCTGCAACCGCTTTTCGACTCCCCGCTCCCGGGCTGGAACTCGCACGCCGACCCCTTCGGCATGAGCCCGGCGTACACCCCGGCGGACGGCGCCTCGCGCGGCCGCGTCGGCACGCCCGACATCCTGTCCCTGCTGGCCCTTGAGGCCGCGCTCGATGTCTGGGAGGGCGTGCCGATCGAGGCCGTACGGGCGAAGAGCCTGGCGCTGACGGACTTCTTCCTGGAGTGCGTCGGCTCGTACGTGCCGCCGGGGCGCGTGGAGTCGATCACGCCGGTGCCGCACGGCGAGCGCGGCAGCCAGGTCGCCCTGCGCTGCGCGGGGGCGGGCGAGGTGATGCGCGCGCTGGCGGAGCGCGGGGTCGTCGGCGACTACCGGCGCCCGGACGTCCTGCGCTTCGGCTTCACCCCGCTCTACACGTCGTACGCCGACGCCGAACACGCGGCGCGCGTACTGGCGGAGGTGCTCACGGGTACGGACGGGGGTGCCTGAGGCATGCCGGAGCCGGACACCGAGCGGCAACCCGGCCCGGCCGGCCGCGTCGAGGGCGCGGCCGACCGGGCGGGCGCCGCCGAACAGGCCGCCGAGGACGCCGAGATGGCGGCCGCCATGGCACACCCGGTGGTGCCCCCGGACGCGACCGTCCCGTACGGCGAACACCCCGACCAGATCGTGGACTTCCACGCCCCGCGCGACGCCGGAACGGGCCCGGCCCCTCTCGTCGTCTTTCTGCACGGCGGAGCCTGGCGAGCTCCTTACGACCGCCACCACTGCTCCCCGCTCGCCGCCCACCTGGCGGCCCACGGCTACGCGGTAGCAGCTGTCGAATACCGCCGCGGCCAGGCGGCGGAGGCCGCGCCGCCCCTCGCGGGCCGGTGGCCCGACACCCTCGACGACCTTGCGACGGCCATCGACCGGATCCCCACCCTCGTAGCGGAGTTGGCCGCCACCGCCCCCTTCCCGTGGGGGCGCGTGGACGCGCGCCGGCTCGTGCTCAGCGGCCACTCCGCCGGCGGCCATCTCGCGCTGTGGGCCGCCGCGCGGCACCGGCAGCCGGCCGACTCCCCCTGGCATCTGACCTCGCCTCCCCCCGTTCGCGGCGTCGTCGCACTCGCCCCCATCGCGGACTTCACCTCGGCCCGCGAACTCGGCGTGTGCTCGGACGCCGTCGTCCAGTTCCTCGGCGGGCCGGGGGAGTTCGAGGCGCGGCGGCCGTACGCTGACCCGGCCACGACGCTCCCCACCGGCATCGCCACCACCATCGTGCACGGCACCACTGACATCACGGTCCCGCCGCAGGTCAGCACGGCTTTCGCCGACGCGGCGGAGGCGGCGGGCGAGCCGGTGCGGCTCGTACTCCTCGACCGCACCGGGCACTTCCCGCTGATCGACCCGGCCGCGCCGGCCGCCCGTACGGTCCTCGCCGAGATCGAGCGGCTCGCGCCCCGTCCCCCGTCCGGCCCGGCGCGTCATCCTTGAGTCGTACGCGATGACGTCAGCTCCGCAGGTGACGACGTGGGCGCGGCGGCTGCGTAGCGTTTCCCGCGTGAAAGAGACCGTGCACGAGATGACGAAGCCCACGCGGGGCACAGCGCCGGGGCCGGGCGAGTCGTGGACCGAGTCCCGCATAGCCGGCATGGCCTGGCAGGGGCTGCGGGGCGACCTGTTCGAGGACATCTGGGCGTTCCGGCCGCTGCCGCCGCTGCGCGCCGAGCGGTTCGCCCGCCGGCCCCGGCTGGAGCGACTGGGCGCGCGCTGGCTGCCGCACGCGGTGGTCGTGGCCTTCGCGCTGTTCGTCACGCTCGCCGACGCCTCCAGCAGGGAGTCCTACCCCTCCAATGGCCTGGAGGACCTGATCGCGCTGATCCTGGCGCTGGTCCAGACGGTGCCGCTTCTGCTGACCCTCACCCGGCCCGTCGGTGCCTGGTGGCTCTCCCTGGGCGGGATCACGTTCAACGCCGCCTTCTGGCCCCATGGGCCCGGTCCGGGGATCGCGGCCCACGTGGGGGTCATGGTCCTGGTGACGCTGCGGTCCCGGCCCCGCCTGGCCGCCGAGATGTGGGCCATCTCCCTGGTCGTGGTCGCCCTGGCCGAGGCCTTCTTCGGCCCCGACCCGTACGGCGGGTCGGCGGTCCTCCCGTACGCGGTGCTCACCGCCTTCTTCCTCGCCATCGCCGTCGCCGTGCGCGGCTGGTCGCTGGCGCGCGGTGAGGTCGCCGAGCAGGAGACCCTGGTCGCGGACGTGCTCGGACAGCACACCCTCCTGGAGGAGCGGGCCCGCATCGCCCGAGAGCTGCACGACGTCGTCGCCCACCACATGTCGGTGATCGCCATCCAGGCGGAGGCGGCCCCGTACCGGGTGACCGACCCGCCCGAGGAACTGGCCAGAAGCTTCGCCACTATCCGTGAGAGCGCGGTCGAGGCCCTGGCCGAACTGCGCCGCGTCCTGGGGGTCCTGCGCTTCGAGAGCCCGGACGGGGGCCCCGACGCCCCGCAGCCCGACCTCTCGCGCCTGGACGAACTCGTCGACGGCGTACGGGCCGTGGGCCTGTCCGTGGAGATCGCGCGCACCGGAGCGGAGCGGGCGCTTCCCCAGGGTGTGGAACTCTCCGCCTTCCGGATCATCCAGGAGGCTCTCAGCAACGCCCTGCGCCACGCGCCCGGCTCCCAGGTGCGCGTCGAGGTCTCGTACGTCCTGACCGGTCTGGGCCTGCGCGTAGTCAACACCGCGCCGACCGCGGACGTCATGCCCTCGCCCGGCATGGGCCACGGCGTCATGGGCATGCGCGAGCGCGCCGCCATGCTGGGCGGTGAGCTGACGGCCGGGCCCACGGGCGGAGGCGGTTACGAGGTGGCCGCCTTCCTCCCGGTCGAACAGCCCGCGGAGCAGGAGCAGCCCGCGAGCACGGTGTCCTTTGCCAACGCGAGCACGGTGTCCTTTACCAAGGGGCGTCCAGCGGTCGAGGAGCGGCCCGCCGCCCAGGAGCGGCCCGAATGACCGCCATCCGCGTCCTGATCGCCGACGACCAGATGATGGTCCGCGAGGGCTTCTCCGTACTCCTGGGCGCCCAGCCCGACATCGAGGTGATCGGCGAGGCCCTGGACGGCCACGAGGCCGTGGCCAAGGTGGGTGAACTGCGCCCGGACGTCGTCCTGATGGACATCCGGATGCCCGGCATGAACGGCCTCCAGGCAACCCGCGAGATCGCCGCGTCCCGCGACGGCGAGTTCGGCGCCCGCGTCCTGATCCTGACCACCTTCGACCTCGACGAGTACGTCTACGAGGCGCTGCGCGCGGGTGCGTCCGGCTTCCTCCTCAAGGACGCCTCGGCCCGCCAGCTCGCCGACGCCGTACGGGTGGTGGCCGCGGGCGAGGCGCTGCTCGCGCCGACCGTCACCAAGCGGCTGCTGGCCGAGTTCACCCGGCTCGGCGCGCCCCGCGCACCCCGCATGGACCGGATCGAGGCGCTGACCGAGCGGGAGACGGAGGTGCTGGCCCTGATCGCGCAGGGGCTGTCGAACGGCGAGATCGCCGGCCGTCTCGTGGTGACCGAGGCGACCGTGAAGACGCACGTCAGCCGGATTCTGGTGAAACTGGGGCTGCGCGACCGCACGCAGGCGGCCGTCTTCGCGTACGAGATCGGACTGGTGACGCCGGGCGGCTGACGGCCTCGTCCGGCGGCGGATGGGTACGGCGGCCAACTCGGCCCGGGCGATCGGCAGGCTCGGTCCAGCGATCCGCTCGATTCGGTGATCGGTCGGCTCGGCCCGGCGGTCGGCCGACTCGGTCCGGGTGGTCGGTTCGGTGGCGGTCGGCAGGCTCGGTCCGGGTGGTCGGTTCGGTGGCGATCGGCCGACCCGGTCCGGTGGTCGGCTCGGTCCGGCGATCCGCTCGGTCCGGCGGCCGTCGGCTCGGGGGCCGCTCGGTGGAACCTTTTCGCGCTCCGCGGTGTAGGGAAAGTGAGGGTGCTCACCGGGAGCGCCCGCCACCGAGGGGGCAGTTGTGGCGAGTCAGCCGAATCGAGTCGAGGCCGGCCGGGGCCGGGTAGCTTCTCCGCATGAGCGCCGCCGTCACCTGGTTCGACCCCTGGTCCCCGGCCTTCGTCGCGGACCCTTATCCCGCGTACGCGCGGCTGCGCGCGGCCGGGCGGGCGCACTGGTTCGAGCGCTCCGGCCAGTGGCTGATCCCGCATCACGCCGACGTGTCGGCGCTGTTGCGCGACCGGCGCATGGGTCGCACGTATCTGCACCGCTTTACGCACGAGGAGTTCGGGCGGACCCCGCCCTGCCCGGAGCACGAGCCGTTCCACACCCTCGACAGCCACGGCCTGCTGGAGATGGAGCCGCCGGACCACACCCGTATCCGCCGCCTGGTCTCGAAGGCGTTCACGCCGCTTACGGTGCAGCGGCTGGTGCCGACCGTGCGGCGCCTGGCGGGGGAGCTGGCCGAGGAGTTGTACGAGCGCGGTGGCGGGGATCTGATCTCGCTGTTCGCCGAGCCGCTGCCCGTGGCGGTGATCGCCGAGATGCTGGGTGTCCCGCACGCGGACCGCGGACTGCTGCGGCCGTGGTCGGCGGACATCGTGGCGATGTTCGAGCTGAACCCGAGCGAGGAGACGGCTCGCCGGGCGGTCCGCGCCTCCGCCGAATTCTCCGACTACCTGCGCGAGTTGATCGCCGAGCGGCGCAGGTCCCCCGGCGAGGACCTGATCAGCGGACTGATCACCGCGCAGGAGGACCCGGAGGTATGGCGCGAAGCGCCTCATCGGAAGGGTGGTGGCGGGCGGCGGGAGGAGCGGCTCACCGAGCAGGAGATGGTGTCGACCTGCGTGCTGCTGCTCAACGCGGGACACGAGGCGACGGTCAACACCACCGCCAACGGCTGGCTGACGCTCTTCCGCCACCCCGACCGGCTGGCCGCCCTCCGCGCCGAGCCGAAGGCCCTGCTGCCCACCGCGGTCGAGGAGTTGATGCGGTACGACACCCCGCTGCAGATGTTCGAGCGGTGGGTGCTGGACGACATCGAGATCGGCAGGCAGGTCATTCCGCGGGGTTCGGAGGTCGCCCTGCTCTTCGGCTCCGCCAACCGCGACCCGGCGCGCTTCCCGCACCCCGACCGCCTGGACCTGACGCGGGCCGGCAACCCGCACATCACCTTCGGCGGCGGCGTCCACTACTGCCTGGGCGCCCCGCTGGCCCGCCTCGAACTCGCCGCCTCTTTCGGAGCGTTGCTGGAGCGGGCGCCGGGCCTGCACCTCGCCGAGGAGCCGGAGTGGAAGCCGGGGTATGTGATCCGCGGCCTGGAGGAGCTGATCGTGGAGGTGTGAGCGGGCAGCCGCGGCACGAGCCCGAAGTGGCGCCGGGCCGGTCCATGGAAGCACATGGGCGCGGCGCCGGACTCCGCTACAGGTCCGGCGCCGCGCGTCCAAGGGGCGGTGCGCCTGGGCTACTTCAGATCCAGGTCCCGGCGGCGGAAGCCCGCGAGCCCCAGCCAGAGCAGTGCCGCCGCGACCAGCGTGAGCAGTGCCAGCGGTGTCCAGTCCATGTCCGCGGACGGCAGCTGCGGGACGTGCCCGAAGGGGGAGAGGTTGTCCATCCAGTCCGGGAAGTCCAGGATCTGGCCGAGGTATCCGACGACGAACGCGTACACCGGCACGATCCAGGCGGCCGCCGTGGCCCGCGGGAACCAGCCGTAGATCGCCGCGGCGAAGCCGGCCGTGACCCACAGCGCCGGCGCGTACGCCAGCGCTGCGCCCAGCACCTTCAGGAACAGGCCGTCCTCCCCGGTCGAGGCCGCGCCCGAGATGCCGAAGCCGAGCCCGGCCAGGAGCAGCAGCCCTGTACCGCCGAGCATGGCGACGGCCAGGTGGCTGCCGAGCCAGCGGGCGCGGGACAGGCCGGTCGAGAGCACGGGCTCGGCGCGGCCCCCGCTCTCCTCGGCGCGCGGCCGCAGCGCGGCCATCACCACGTAGATCGAGGCCACGACGGCGACCAGGACCAGGATCATGGAGGCGAAGGAGTCGGAGACGCTGCCGCCGATCCGCTCCAGCGCCTTCTGCACCTGCTCGACGTTCTCGACCATGTCCGCGGCCTCGCCGAGGATCGACCCGTACATGCCCCCGAGCACGAACAGCCCGGCGGCGAAGCCGATCAGCATGCCCCGGTGCAGCCGCAGCGCGAAGCCGAGCGGCCGGCCGAGCGCGTCGGAGGCCGCCGGGCGGCCGAGCCGGGCGGCCTCCAGGCCAGCACCCACGTCCCGGCGGGTGCTGAGGGCGAAGCCCGCGGCGGAGGTGATCACGGCGAGCGCGAGCGCGAGCAGCAGCGGCCACCAGTTGTTGTCGACGAAGACGTAGGTGCGCTGGATCCAGCCGATCGGGGACAGCCAGGACAGCGCGTCGGTCCCCACGTCACCGGCGGCGCGCAGCACGTACGCGGCGCCGATCGCGGCGAGTGCCATGCCGGAGGCGCCGCGCGCGTGGGCGGTGACCTGCACCGTGATCGCGGCGATCCCGGCGAAGGCCAGGCCGACGGCGGCGTGCCCGAGGCCGAACAGCAGCGAGCCGGTCCCGTCCATGCCCTCGATGCCCAGGCCGCTGAGCCCGGCCGCCAGCAGCACGGCCAGCGCGAGGTTGGCGACGGCGGCCGTGGCGAGCGCGGACGCCAGGTGCGCGTGACGGCCGACGACGGTGGAGCGCACCAACTCGGCGCGGCCGGTCTCCTCTTCGGTACGGGTGTGCCGGGTGACGATCAGCACGCTCATCAGGCCGACCAGGATGGTGGTGAACCCCAGGAGCTGGTGCCCGATCATCGAGCCGATGGTGTAGTCGTCCAGGTAGTGGCGCGGGCCCGTCATGGCGAGCGCGGCAGGGCTGCCCATGGTCTTGGCGACCGAAGCGCGATCGGCCGCCGTGCCGTACAGCGCGTTGCGGCTGTTGACCGTGGCCAGCGTGCCGAGGAACAGCGCGAGCACCCACACCGGGATGCGTACGCGGTCCAGGCGGAGGTTGAACCGGAGCAGTGTCCCGGTCCCCGCCAGGGCACCGCCGCGGGTCTCGGCCCCGGTGGCCGTGGGCCTCCTGGTGGCGTCGGACACGGCGGTCATCGGACGTCTCCGGCTTCCGACTCGGCGTGGGCGTTGCCGTGCCCGTTGGCGGCGAGCTCGTCACCGTAGTGGCGCAGCATCAGCTCCTCGAGCGTCGGCGGGTGGCTGATCAGGCTGCGGATGCCGAACTCGGAGAGCTTGCGGACGGCGTTGTCCAACTGCCCGCCGTCCACGGCGAAGTGCACCCGGCCGTCGCCGGTGCGCACCTGGTGCACCCCGGGCATTCCTTCCAGGCCGGTGGCCGGGCGGGCGGTCTCGGCCTCGATGGTCGTACGGGTCAGGTGCCGCATCTCGCTCAGCGTCCCGGACTGGACGATCCGGCCTTGCCGGATGATGCTGACGCGGTCGGCGAGCTTCTCGACCTGGGCCAGGATGTGGCTGGAGAGCAGCACGGTCTTGCCGGCGTCCTTCGCCTGGAAGATGACGTCCTGGAAGACGACCTCCATGAGCGGGTCGAGCCCCGCGGTCGGCTCGTCGAGCAGCAGCAGCTGGGCGTCGGAGGCGAGCGCGGCGACGATGGCGACCTTCTGCCGGTTGCCCTTGGAGTAGGCCCGGCCCTTCTTGGTGGGGTCGAGGTCGAAGCGCTCGATCAGCTCGTCCCTGCGCCGCTTGTCGAGCCCGCCGCGCAGCTGGGACAGCAGGTCGATGGACTCGCCGCCCGTCAGGTTCGGCCACAGCTCGACGTCGCCGGGCACGTACGCCAGCCGGCGGTGCAGTTCGACGGCGTCGGACCAGGGGTCCTTGCCCAGCAGTTGGGCGGCGCCGAGGTCGGCCCGCAGCAGGCCCAGGAGGATCCGGATGGTGGTGGACTTCCCCGCGCCGTTGGGGCCGAGGAAGCCGTGCACCTCGCCGGTCTCGACCTCGAGGTCGAGACCGTTCAGCGCGTGTGTCCGGCCGAAGGACTTGTGCAGGCCGGAAACGGAGATTGCCTTCGTCATGCTTCAGAACGTACACTTGTTTCAGAAAATTGTGAAGTTAAGGAACCGTATAAATTGGCCTGGGGGGACCCGACCGCCGCGTTGAGCAGGGGAGATGATGGAGCGATGACCGATACGGCCGAGACGGTGGCCGACGCCCGCGAACGGGACGAGGACGCGGTGTCCCGCTTCGTCGAGCGCTTCGCCTCCGAGCTGACCGAAGCAGGCATGCAGCGCATGGCCTCCCGGGTCTTCGCGGCGCTCCTCGTCTCCGACACCGGCTCGCTGACCTCGGCCGAGATCGCTGAGCGGCTGCGCATCAGCCCGGCGGCCGTCTCCGGCGCGATCCGCTACCTCTCCCAGGTCGACATGGTCGTACGCGAGCGCGAGCCCGGCACCCGGCGCGACCGCTACCGGCTCTTCGACAGCGTCTGGTACGAGTCCTTCACCCGCCGCGACCAGGTGCTGATCCGCTTCCGCAACACCCTCGTGGAGGGCGTCGAGGCCTTGGGGCCCGGTACGCCGGCGGGCAGCCGGGTGGCCGAGACCGTCGAGTTCTTCGAGTTCCTCCACGAGGAGATGCAGGGGATGCTCGACCGCTGGGAGGTGTACAAGGCCAAGCGCGGAGCCGGGAGTTGAGAGCCCCGGAGCGGTCGGCGGACTACTCGCGCGGCACCGTCAGGCGCCACGCGGCCGGGTGGACCGTCCACGTGCGGGTGCGGACCGGGCCGCCCAGGAGGGCGTCCGCGCGGTAGTGGAAGTCCGCGCCCGAGACGGTGATCGCGCGCGCCCGCGCCGTTCGGGGCGCCACCTCGCCCCCGCCGTCGCGGCTCGGCCGGACGACCACGTCGGCCATCCCACCGCCCTCGGCCCATGCCTGTACCGTCCCGGACCCGTTGACCGTCCCCGCGCGCGTGCCGGCCGTCGTCACCGAGACGTCCTCGACCGGGTCGTCGAGATCCGCGAGCAGCACGCCGTCCGCCTCCACCCGCAGCCGGTGCGGACCGGAAGGCACGGCTCCGGAGTTCCCGGAGGCTCCCCGGGAGACCGGCCTCGCCGAGCCCGTACCGCGTACGAGCGACCGGCACGTCCGCAGGCCCGAGGCCCACCAGGGCTCCCGCCCCGATGCCCCGTACCCGTCCGGGGAGCCGGCGCCCGCGGGAATCCGCAGGTCACCGAGGACGACCCCGTCACTGTCGTCCACCAGCAGATCCAGCGGCCGGTCCACCCCGTCCAGCACCGCCCGCGCCGCCGCCACCGGTCCCGTGGGAACCCCCAGCGCCCGCGCCAGCGCCAGCGACTCCGGCGTCGCGCCGACCGGCACCAGCGCCAGCACCGCCTCGCCCAGCACCCGCTCGCGGTGCAGCAGCCCCACCGTGCGCCGCAGCGCCGCGTCGTCGCCGACCACCACCGGGCGCCTGCCGCCCCGGCGGGACAGCGCCCGCGCCAGCTCCTCGGGTCCTTCCGGCAGACAGATCTTCGCCGTCGCGCCCGCACACAGGACATCTCTCGCGATCCGCACGGCCTCACCGTCCACACGGCGGGCGGCCGGGTCGATGACCACGAGCAGCGGCCACCTCCGAGCGGGGTCTGCGGGATGATGCCCATGAGGCTGTGCCGACACCTCGGTCCTTCCTCAGGTAATCTCTCGGTGCAAGAGCCCCTGTCGCTGTTGCGCCAGGGGCTTCGTCTATCCGGGGCACCGGTTCGACGGGTTCTCGCGGCGGCCGCCTGTGCGGCGACCCGCCCGGCACGTTGGACATGCCCCGCCCGGAAGGGGTGTACGCCTGTGCCCGCACTTGTGCTGCTCGGTGCTCAGTGGGGTGACGAGGGCAAGGGGAAGGCCACCGACCTGCTCGGCGGCTCAGTGGACTACGTGGTGCGCTACCAGGGTGGCAACAACGCCGGCCACACGGTCGTCGTGGGCGACCAGAAGTACGCGCTGCACCTCCTCCCCTCCGGAATCCTGTCGCCGGGGTGCACCCCGGTCATCGGCAACGGTGTCGTCGTCGACCCGGCGGTCCTGCTCTCCGAGCTGAGCGGGCTGAACGAGCGCGGCGTTGACACCTCCAAACTGCTGGTCAGCGGTAACGCGCACCTGATCACGCCGTACCACACCACCCTCGACAAGGTGACGGAACGGTTCCTCGGGAAGCGCAAGATCGGCACCACGGGCCGCGGTATCGGCCCGACCTACGCCGACAAGATCAACCGCGTCGGCATCCGCGTCCAGGACCTGTACGACGAGTCGATCCTGGAGCAGAAGGTCGAGGCGGCTCTCGACTTCAAGAACCAGATCCTCGCCAAGCTCTACAATCGCCGCGCCATCGAGGCCGGCAAGATCGTCGAGGAGCTGCTCGGCTACGGCGAGCAGATCAGGCCGTACGTCGCCGACACCACGCTGATCCTCAACAACGCGCTGGACGAGGGCAAGGTCGTCCTCTTCGAGGGCGGCCAGGGCACCCTGCTCGACGTCGACCACGGCACGTACCCGTTCGTGACCTCGAGCAACCCGACCTCCGGCGGCGCCTGCACCGGCGCCGGCGTCGGCCCCACGAGGATCAGCCGGGTCATCGGCATCCTCAAGGCCTACACGACCCGCGTCGGCGCGGGCCCGTTCCCGACCGAGCTGTTCGACGACGACGGTGAGGCGCTGCGCCGCATCGGCGGCGAGCGGGGCGTCACGACCGGCCGCGACCGCCGCTGCGGCTGGTTCGACGCGGTCATCGCCCGCTACGCGACCCGCGTCAACGGCCTCACCGACTTCTTCCTGACCAAGCTCGACGTGCTGACCGGCTGGGAGCAGATCCCGGTCTGCGTCGCGTACGAGATCGACGGCAAGCGCGTCGAGGAACTCCCGTACAGCCAGAGCGACTTCCACCACGCCAAGCCGGTCTACGAGATGCTGCCGGGCTGGTCGGAGGACATCACCCAGGCCAAGTCCTTCGGCGACCTGCCGAAGAACGCGCAGGCCTATGTGAAGGCGCTGGAGGAGATGTCCGGGGCGCCCATCTCGGCGATCGGCGTCGGGCCGGGCCGTGACGAGACGATCGAGATCAACTCGTTCCTGTAGGCCGCGCGGGTTCAAAGCCAAGGGCCGGGTCCTATAGGAGCCGGTCGATCATCCGTCTCCTGTAGGACCTGGTTCCGTGCGTAGGGCCCGCCCCGCGCGTACGCGCCCCGGCAGTGCACCGCCGTGCCGGGGCGCGTTGCGTTGGCGTCGTGGACATGGAACCCGCCGCGCCGCGCCGCGCTGCCGGCGGACGACCGGGCGCAGCTTGCGGATCTGCTGCGCGCCCGACCCTAGGAGCCGGTTCGCGTCCCGGCCCTAAGGAGCCTGGCCCACCCTCTTGTACGTGATGGGGGCCGCGCTGCCGTCGGAGAAGGTGCGGCGCAGGGAGCCGTCGCCGGTCAGCTCCAGGGTGGTCACCGGGCCCGGCTCACAGGTGCCGGGCGTGCCCTTGGTGACGGTGGAAGGGCCCAACTCGACGATCCGGGCCTGGGATTGGACCGCCTTCCGCTCGCGCGCCCGCAGCTCGGCCGCGAACTCGCAGTGGTAGCCCTCGCCCTCGACGAGCATCGTGAAGACGGTGTCGCCGGGAGAGCCCTGCCGGACGGTGATGCGGCGCAGATCGGCTCCGGAGGATCCCGCCCCGGACTCCCATGTCCCCAGGTATTCCTTCGGAATACCTCCGGGGGAGGCGGACTCGGTGCCGGGCTTCGCCGAACTCGCCGGCCCGCCCGGCGCGTTGTCCTCGGGACCCGGCGCGGCCGTCCGGTCCTGGTAGGCGCCCTCCTCGTCATGGCGCAGGACGGTGTAGACGGTTCCGCCGCCCATGGCGGCCACCACCAGCGCGACGGCGATCAGCAGCGCCGTCGTACCGCGCCTGCGCCGGGGCGGCTCGGGGAGGTACGCGGTGGCGGTCCCATAGGTGGTGGGGCCGGAGACGGACGAGATGGCCGTGGGCGGCGCCGCGTCCTCGGGGCCCCGCCGCGGATGGCGCGGTCCTATCACGGCGAGGGGGACGGTCGGCGGCCCCTCGGACTTGGCCGCGGGGTTCTGGAAGGCCGCCAACCGGGCCGCGTACCGGCCCAGTTGGTCGACCACCGCCCCCGGGAGCCACGCCTCACCGGCGGCCGACCCCGCGTCCGCCCGCTCCAGTACCTGTGCGGGCGTGGGCCGCTGCTCCGGATCCCTGGCCAGGCAAGCGGCGATCAGGCCCCTTAGTTGCACCGGAACCCCCGAGAGGTTCGCGGCCTCCTCGGCGTCCCGGCGCGGCCCGAACGGCGGCTCGCCCGAGGACGCGTACGCGAGGACAGCGCCGAGCCGGAAGACGTCGCAGGCGGCGGTGACGGGCCCGCCGCGCAGCTGCTCGGGCGCGCTGAAGCCGAGGGAGCCGGGGACGGCCGCCGGCCTCGCGCCGTCCGCCTCCAGGGCCCTGGAGGCCCCGAAGTCCACGACCCGCGGTCCGGCGAGCGTGACGAGGACGGTGGACGGCTTGAGCGTGCGGTGGGCCGGCTCGGCGCTGTGGATGTCCCGCAGGGCGCGGGCGAGCCCAGCGGTCAGGACGCGTACGGACCGCTCGGGCAGTGGGCCGTGCTCGGCGACCACGTGGCGGAGCGAGGGGGCGGGGAGGTAGCCGGTGGCGACCCAGGGGGCAGGGGCCTCGGTGTCGGCGTCCAGGACGGGCGCTGTCCACTTGCCGCCGACCCGCCGCGCCGCGCGCGGTTCCGCCAGGAGGTCCGCGCGGCGCGGCGGGTCGGCGGCAAGTGGACAGCGCCCGTCCTGGACGCCGACACCGAGGCCCCTGCCCCCTGGGTCGCCACCGGCTACCTCCCCGCCCCCTCGCTCCGCCACGTGGTCGCCGAGCACGGCCCACTGCCCCAGCGGTCCGTACGCG
>NZ_LIQY01000190.1 GCF_001418495.1 Streptomyces pathocidini
GAGACGGTCAGCTTCTGGCCCTCGGGCCCGGTCGCCGAAGGTCCGGCGGCCGCGGCCGCCGGGGCATGGGCAACGGCCAGACCGCAGGCCGCGACGGCCGCGGCGAACCCCACACAGATGTCACTTCTGTTCATTCGGATCGACACCCCCACCATGGATCACTAAGGTAAGCCTAACCTAACGTAATTGCCAAGGGGGTTGGAAGATGCCCACACCTGAGAAGTCCTCGGAGCCGTCCTCTGAGCAGTCCTCACGCCCGAGACACGGCAGGGGAATTGCCGCTCTGCTCTTCGCGCTGACCGTGCTCGTCTCGGGCTGCTCGGGCGCCCAGGCGGGCGGCTCCGGGGGCGAGCCCACCCGGGCCGCGGCGAACGGGTGGGCGGCGGCGAGCGAGCGGGCCGCGGCGGCCGAGAAGCAGCTCGCCAGGAACGAAGTCGTCCCGCTGGAAGGCGAGGCCCCCGAGCCGGAGCTGCCGGTCACCGTCAAGTCCTCCGACGGGCGCGAGGTCACGGTGCGGGACGCCTCCCGCGTCCTGCCCCTCAACGGCGGCATAGCCGAGATCGTCTTCACGCTCGGGTTCGGCGACCGCGTCGTCGGCCGCGACGTCACCGCCACGTTCGAGCAGGCCGAGAGGCTCCCGCTCGTCACCAAGGCCCACGACGTCGGCGCGGAGAGCGTGCTGTCCCTCGATCCGACCGTGGTCCTCGCCGACACCGACACCGGCCCCAAGGAGGCCATCGACCAGATCCGCGAGGCGGGCGTCCCCGTCGTCGTCCTCGACCCGGCGACCGAGCTCGCCGACATCGAGACCCGGACCACCCGCGTCGCCCGGGCGCTCGGCGTGCCGGAGGCGGGCCAGGCCCTCAACGACCGTACGCGGAAGGAGATCGCGGCCGCCCGCGCCAACCTCCCCGCCGGACGCAAGCCCGAGGTCGCCTTCCTCTACATGCGCGGCAGCGCCGCCGTCTACCTCATCGGCGGCCCGGGCTCGGGCGCCGACTCCCTCATCGCCGCGGCGGGCGCGCGGGACGCCGGCACCGGCGCCGGGCTGAAGAACCCCTTCACCCCCATCACCAGCGAGGCCCTGGTCAAGGCGGAGCCCGACGTCATCCTCATGATGTCCAAGGGCCTCGAATCGGTCGGCGGCCTCGACGGGCTCCTGGCCGTCCCCGGCATCAAGGAGACCCCGGCCGGTATGAACCGCCGCGTCGTCGATCTCGAGGACGGCGTGCTGCTCAGTTTCGGCCCTCGCACCCCTCTCGTCATCGACATCCTCGTGGACCGCATCCACCGCACCGGCCCGTCATGACCGACCGGTAGGACCGGCGCGGCCGCGCAGCCGGCACGACCGAAAGGTGCAGGGCGGCTGCCCCACGGGCAGACATGCGCAAGCGGCACATGCGAGCGAACACCTTCGCGGCAGGCACCGCGTACGAGCACGAGCACGAGCACGGGTACGAGTGACGGCAGGGGGCCGGAGACCATGGATCCGCAGCGGGACTGGCAGTTTCTGGACGACCGGGGGCGCTTGGCGGCCGCGCCCCGGCAACCGTCCAGGATCGTCGCCTACATACAAGCCGGGGCGACGCTCTGGGACCACGGGATAGCCCCCGTCGGCCTGTTCGGCTCCGGCCACGACGGCGAACGGCCCGACCCCGTCAAGGCGGGGGCGCTCCCCGTGGAGGACATCGCGTACCTCGGCTCGGGGCCCGAGCTGACCGCCGACTCCCTCCTCGGAGCCGGACCCGACCTCGTGGTCGCTGTCACTTACGGCGGCGGACAGGTCTACGGGATCGACCCGGAGGTGGCCAAGCACCTGGAGGAGAGCGTTCCCGTGGTCGTGCTCGACGTGGGACAGGGGCGCGAACTGGGCGACGTACGGGACCGGTTCACGGCACTGGCCGACGCGCTCGGCGACGGTGGCGGCGGTACGCCCCCGGCCGCGGAGGAGTTCGACGCGGCGGCGGCCCGCCTCCGTACCGCCGCCGCGGGCCCGGCTCGCCCCCGGGTGCTGGCCCTGTCGCCCGCCGGGCCCGACGCCCACCTCGCCCGCCCCCGCGCGTGGGCGGGCCTTCGCGCGCTGGCCGAGCACGGGGTGAACGTCGTGGATCCCGCCGAGGGGCCGGGCGCCAACTGGTCCACGGTTCCGTGCGCCGAAGTGGCCGCGCTGGCCCCGGACATCATCCTGGCCGACGCCCGCGCGAACGCCACCCCCCTCCAGGACCTCCACACCGACGACCACTGGCGCACCCTCCTGGACGGCGCACGGGCCGTCGTCCCATGGAACCCGGAAGCCCCATGCAGCCACGCGGCCCACGCCCGCTTCTTCGACTCGATCGCGGCCGCGCTGCGCGGCGCGGGCTGAGGCGGTCACACGCCTTGGGTCGGCGGGCTCTCGGGGCCGGTGGGTTTGGGACCTGTGAGTGAGGGGCCCGTGGGTGGGGTCCGTAGGCGGGGGCCCGCGAGTCCTGAGGTCCGCGGGCAAGGGCCTCCGCGCCCGCCCGCGGGCCTCTCGAGGTCAACGGGACCCGGGATCAGCCCCAGCGTGCCAAGTACGCGCGCACGCCACCGAGTTCGGTACCGGCGGCCCGGTAGCCGATGTGCCCGTCCGGCCGGACGAGGAAGTGCGCGACCTCCCCGGCACCGAGGCCGAGGCGGCGCAGCGCGTGCCCGCCCGCATCGTGCAGACAGCCGGGCGCGGGGTACGCGGTGAGCCGGTGGAAGGCGACCGGCCCGGGCAAGTCCGCCGGGCCAGTGGGGTTGTTCGCCCGGGCACGGTCGGCAGAGCCGAACCGGCCTTCCGTGCCGGGGTGGCCGGTCGGGCCGGGGCGGCCGTCCTCGTTGATCAGGCTTACCGGTCCGAGCCGGCCTACCAGTCCGGGCCGGCCCGCTGGCCCCGGCCGGCCTGCCGGCTCGGGTCGGTCCGCCGTCTCGGGCGCGCCGGCTCCGCCCGGGCGGTCGGCGTCGACCAGGTAGTCGGCGTCGTCCCGGCCCGGATCGCCGACTGGGCCCCACGCCTCCAGTGGCCCGCACAGCAGCAAGTGGTAGGCCGGGGCGGCGAGTTCGCGGTGCAGGGTGGACGGGCGGCCGTCCAGGGCGATCGGCGCGTCCGGCAGGCGGTCGCCCGCCCTCGGGCCCCGGCGCGGGGTCGCGGGCCCCTCCTGTGAAGCCGGGCTGGAGCGGTAGCGGATGGCGAGCTGCGAGACCGTACGCAGCCCGGCCACCCGCCCGGGCCCCAGGCGCAGCAGCAGCGGCAGCAGCCGCGGGGCCAGCCGGGTGCGGGCGAACCGTACGAGCGGCCGGGGCGAGGTGCCCGCCGTGAACGCCCGGTCGGTGAAGCGCCGCACCCGCCGGCCCACGGGCGCCCGCTCGGGCTCGTACGTGTCCAGCAGCCCCGGCCCGGCCCGGCCGGTCGTGACCAGGCCGAGCTTCCAGCCGAGGTTCACCGCGTCCTGGACACCGGTGTTCATGCCCTGCGCCCCGGCGGGGCTGTGGATGTGGGCGGCGTCGCCGGCCAGGAACACCCGGCCCGACCGGTAGTGCGCGGCGCCGCGGTTGTGCAGCCGGAAGTTGGTCATCCACACCGGGTCGCGCAGCCTTACGCCCCCGCCGGTGTATCCGTCCACGAGCCGCTGCACCTCGGCCAGTTCGACCGCCCGCTCCACCGGCGCGGCATCCCCGACAGGCCGTTGGACCAGCACGCGCCAGCTCGCGGGCGCGCCCAGGGGGAGTACGAGCAGCAGTCCGCGCGCGGCGGGGAACATGTGCGCCCACCCCGGCTCGATCCCGTCCGCCTCGACGTCCGCCAGTACGAAGCTCTGCGGGTAGGCGCCGCCTTCGAACGCGATCCCGGCCGTGCGCCGCACGGTGCCGTGCGCCCCGTCGCACCCGACGACGTACCGCGCCGTCACGCTCTCCTCCCGCCCGTCCCGGCCGCGCAGCGTGCAGCGGACGCCGTCGCCCGCGGGATCGAAGCCGGTGAGTTCCGTGCCCCGCTCGACGGCCACGCCCCGCTCGCCGAGGTGCTCGCAGAGGATGCGCTCGGTCTCGGCCTGCGAGAGGAAGAGCAGGTACGGGTACGCGGTGTCCTCGACGCCGATGTCGAACAGCGGCACCGGCACGGTCCGCCGGCCGAAGTGCAGCCGCAGCCGCACGGTCCGGTTGCCGCGCTCCACCATCGCGTCGGCGACCCCGTCGAACCGCTCCAGCACCTCCAGCGTGCGCGCCTGCACGCCCAGGGCTCGCGACTCGTGGACCCGGTCCAGCGCCCGGTCCACCAGCCGGAAGCGGACCCCGTACCGCGCCAGCTCCGCCGCGAGCGCGAGGCCGGTCGGCCCGGCGCCGACCACCAGGACATCGAGCGGGCGAGAAGAATTCATCATGTGTTGAATATAACGCGCGAGATGCCCCCGTGCCAGGTCGCCGACGAGCCCCGCTATCATGAACGTGCCGCGGGCTGATCACCCAGCCCAAGATCATGCCCCCGCTTCGCCGCCATCCACGATCCGTCGGTGGAGACGCGGCGCGGGGGGCCGCGCAAGGTCCTCCTGGACTACCTCCGCGCCGAGCAGGAACTCGGTCGCCTCGACCCGGCGGCCAGCGCCGACGCCGCCGCGGCCATGATCATGGGCGCGTGCCACGAACTCGTCCTGCCGCGCCTCCTCCAGGGTGGCCGGGAGCGGGAGTTGGCCGTCCCGCCGGGTTTTGTGGACGGCCTGGTGACGACAGTCCTCGCGGGCATTGGCCCGCGAGGAACCCCATAGGCCCTCGGGACCGCCGCGGCGCAGGGACCGGCAGCCCTTCCGGGCGCGTCTCCTCGTCCACGAATTGCGAAATTCTTCAATTCGCTACATGATGCTTTGGTCATGAACGCGGGCCCCGCCGGGCGCCCGCGCTGTTCTGCCAGGGATCGAGGTCCAGTGCCGGTTCCGCTCTACCAGGCGAAGGCCGAGTTCTTCCGGATGCTGGGGCATCCGGTGCGCATCCGCGTCCTCGAACTGCTCCAGGACGGGCCCAAGCCCGTACGCGACCTGCTGATCGCGATCGAGATCGAGCCGTCCAACCTCTCCCAGCAGCTCGCCGTGCTCCGCCGCTCCGGCATCGTGACCGCCACCCGCAACGGCTCGACCGTGGTGTACGAGCTGGCGGGCGGCGACGTGGCGGAGCTGCTGGCCGCCGCCCGGCGCATCCTGAGCGCACTGCTGGCGGACCAGAACGAACTGCTCGCGGAGTTGCGCGGGGGCGAACGAGGAGACTCCCATGTCCGATGACGTCCGCAACACCCCCGACGCCCCTGGCGTGTCTGGGACTTCGTCCCACGCCCAACGGCCGTCTTCCGACTCCAAGGCCCACAACGAGGGCTGGAAGGAGAAGGGCGTCATCCTGCGCGTAGGGATCTACGTCTTCGCGACCCACCTCTTCGCCGGCTTCGTCTGGCTGCTCTTCTACGTGGGCGACCACGCGGGCAAGTAGCGCCCCCGACGCCTGGTCACCAGGCCGTGTGACCGTCGTGAAGGTAGACGGGCCGCCCTCGGCTCGCAGCTGCGAGCGCTTCACTGAGCCGGTTCCGCATCCTCTGAGGCAGCAGTTCACGTGCCTTGCCCACCGAGACGAAGCGCGCCTCGGACAACTCCTCGTCCCGCGGGAGCAGTTCCTCGACTGTGTGAAGCGTTCCCCCGTCGAAAACGAAGGCGACCTGGTCGTCCCATGGCCCGTGTGGGGGCACCCAGTCGACGACCAGGAGCCCGCTCAGGGTGATCTCCAGCCCCAGTTCCTCCCTGAGCTCACGGACCACTGTGTGCTCGGGTGGCTCGTTGGCCTCCGCCATGCCTCCGGGCAGGTCCCAGCCTGGTTTGTAGGTGGGGTTCACCAGCAGTACGCGACCGAGGGGATCCCGGAGGAGTACGTCCGCCGCGACGCGTTTACGGGCCTGCTTGGCGTTCCCCTCGGCGAGGTACGCGTTCCAGGCGTCAGGGTCGCCAGGTGTGGGCCTCATATAGAGGTGCCTTCCCTGGAGGTGATGATGTCGGCCAGCAAGAGCATTCTCGCGCGCCGTGCGTCGTCAAGCTGGGCCAGGTACTCCCGCACTGGCCCATACGCTTTGTGGGGCTCCAGCAAGCGTCGGAGGTCGTCGAGCTGGTGGACGACTCTGATCGATCCGAGGGTTGGGTTGGTCTTGAGCAGGTCATGCCCTGTGCTGACGGCGGCATCGAGATCCAGCCGGTGCACATGGACACCGGCAAGTGAAATCCGGCTCAGAGCCAAAGACCGTGCTCGCCCGTCCTCCCGCAGGTTCACCGCTTCGCTGTAACCCCCGACAGCGCATGGGTGTTTCGAGAACAACCCAGCCGGAACCTGGTCGTGGGTCGAGAACCGTACCGGGCTACCCATCGCTTCCGCGTACGCCGACTACCTGCAAGGGATCGCCACATGACCGCCCCAACAAATAGCAAGGCAGCTGAACTTCGGGAGAAGTTTGCTGCCGCCCTGGGAGAAGGGCGCTCCAGCGAATGGCTGACCGCGTTCGCCGATGTGCCACGCCACCTTTTCATCCCCACCTTCTACCGGCAGGACGAGCAAGGCCGGTGGTGCGAGACGCAGCATTCCGTGTGCCCTACTCGACCAGGTGCGCGAGCAATCCATCACCGTCGCGCCGATCGGCTTCGGTATCGCGCGGATCGCTGTCTGGGGCGGCCGCGAGGCGACTGGCCGGTTTCTTCCCACGCCCGCCTATTTCATGCCGCGCCGCGTCCCAAGCAAGGCCCCGGACTTCGGCGGTCTCGAAGCCAGGCCTGCCGAGCGAACTGCGGTTCCGGCAAACGATGTGATCGACCGTCTGAAATTCCCGCTCTCGCTGGCGCTCCCCGGGTACAATTCCTGCTCATGGTTTGACAACAAAGAAAATCTGACCAGCGTAGGCTTGTGGACGGAGGACGGATCCACCGCCGTTTCCGACGCCGGGGGCAAGGTTCGCCAGATCGGCCACCAGAGGCTCTGGGACACCGTTGAGGAACTGGCCGAGGTCTTCCCGGGCGGCATTCCCCTCCGAGAAGACTTCGGACTCACGATCACGTCCGAGGGCCAGCGGGCCTGGTACCAAGATCCCGAAGGCCCATCCTGGCCTCTGCCCACTCAATAGGCTGGCTTGGACGCCGAGATCAGGCAGTGAACACCAGTGACGAGAGGGGCCGGCATGGCGCAGCAAGATGGGGCGCGGCTGTTTCGGGAGACGTGGATCGCGGGCGTGCGCGAGTACTTTCCCGGCGAGCCGAAGGCGGGGTACGTGACGCCTTGGGACGACACTCCGGAGTGGGAACGCCAGGCCGCCGGTGCGGTGTACGAGCAGGTGGTGCAGTTCTTCGCGCTGAGTGACGGCCAGGCGGCGCGGCTGAGCCGCGAGCAGAAGGGGCGGTTCGTCGCGACCTGCTGGACGGCCCAGATGTACCGGCACTTCGAGGACCCCAAGCCGGGGTACGTGGCCGACTGGTCGGACCTGCCCGACTGGCAGCAGGAAACCGACTCGGACATTTTCGAGGCCATCGAGAAGTCACTGACTTGAGCGGTGGTCGGGGACGTGAGGACTGCGCACGGCCATGGTCGGCCGTTGAGACCGACCGACCTGTCCCCAAGACGAGACGGAGAACGGCTGTTGACGGCCGCTACCACCGCCTGCAACGTCGCCGGTTGTGGTCAGGCGGCGAGTGATGCGGAGTGCAAACGATGCGGGAGTTGAGCGAGGGCATACGGGAGCGGCTGGCGGCGCCGGACGTGTGGTTCGTGGCGACGACCGGCCCTGATGGGGCGCCCCACGTGAGTCCCATGTGGATGGGTCTGGACGGGGACAACCCCTGGTTCAACACCTCGGTGGGCAGGGTCAAGTTGCGCAATCTGCGTCATGACCCGCGGGTGTGTCTCTCCCATCACGCCGAGCCCTTCGACCGCATCCAGATCCACGGCCGCGTCGCCCGCTTCGTCGAGGGGCCGAAGGCAGAACGGGACATGGACCGGCTCGCGCACAAGTACCTGGGCACGCCGTATGAGTGGTTGCTGCCCGGGGAGCAGCGGGTGACGGTGGTGATTGAGCCACTGCGTGTACGCCGTGTCGTCGGTGTCGAGCCCTTCGGGCCGCGGTGAGCAGTGAGCCGCCGGACGGGATGCGCAGCGACCGGGGTTGGCAGGCATCGCCGTCGCGTGGTTCAGCGAGTCAGGGTCCTGACCATTGCCCTGCTGAGGCCACGCCGGCCGGTGGATCGCGTGCGGACGATCCGGCGGCTGGGGGCACGCACCTCGGCATTGGCCTCCCGGCACGCTCCCGGACCGCGTGTCGTCGGCGTGCACGGGCCGTAAAATCTCTCCGGGGCAGGGGAGTTGGCGGGCCGTTGCGTCGCCGCGTGAATCGGGGGAAGGTGCGCGTCGGTCTTCCCGGGCCGTGCGCCGTTGCCGCTGGCGTACCGTAGCCGTCGCCTGGAGGAGGAGCCGTCATGCAGCTGGTCCTGGAGTTGGCCGACGACGAAGTCGGCCGCGAGACCAGCGCCTTGTACCAGTGGCTTCTCCGTGAACGGGCGCTGCGCGGGCACGCCCAGGTGACATCGGGGTCGGCCCAAGCGGGGGACGCCATGGGGTCGGCCGTGGAGTGGGTCAACGTCGTGGTGGCCAACGCCATCGCGCTCGGGTCCCTTCTGACGACCCTGGCCACCTGGCGTGCCACACGTCCGTCGGCGCCGACCGTCCGCATCGAGGTGAACGGGGTGACGGTCGCCGTCGACAGAGGCGATCCCGAGTTCATCGCCTTGCTCACCGAGAGGCTCCGGGAAGCCGGGGACCGGCGGCCCTCCGGTGGGGACTCCTAAGAGGCGCGCGACGCCATGCTCTCCCGCCCCGACAAGTCCAGCGTGGTGATCATCGGGTGCCACGCCTACGACCACCTCAACGATCTGCCCGCTGTCACACGCAACCTCACCGGCCTGGCCGGAGCGCTGCGCCAACCCGCGATCTGGGGGGTACCCCGGGGCAGGATCACCGTGCTGCGCCAGCCGCGGACCGCCGAGCATGTTCTGGAGACGGTGGAAGAGGCGGCCCGCACTGCGGAGGACACGCTGGTGGTCTACTACGCCGGTCACGGCCTGGTGGACCCGCTGACCGGTGAACTCCATCTCGCCCTGCCGGGCTCGCGTCCCGGTGGGGCGCGGGTGAGCGCCGCGCTGCGGTTCGAGGACCTCAGGCGCGTCATGGTGCATCACGAGGTCGAGGCGAACAAAAGGGTGCTGCTGCTCGATTGCTGCTTCAGCGGGTGGGCGCTCGCGGGCGACATGGGGACTGTGGCGGAGGACAATCCGGCCGACCTCGTCGAGATCGAGGGGACATGCGTCATCACCGCGTCCTCCGAGACGGAACGGGCCCTCGCGCCGCCGGGAGAACGTTTCACGGCCTTCACGGGCGCGCTGATCCGGTTGCTCGAGCAGGGGGTTCCCGGAGCCGGTGAGCTGCTGGACATGGAGACCCTGTACCGGAAGGTCTCCTCCGAACTGCGCGCCAGGTCACGCCCCGTGCCCCAGCAGCGCAATCGCAATACCGGCGGCCGGATCTGCATTGCGCGCAACCGGGCGACGCCGGTTCCCGACCCGCCGCCCCCGCCGTCACCGGTACTGGCCACGTCGGGCGGTACCGACCTCGGCTCGGGACGTCCCGCGGAGCCAGGACCGAGCGGGGTGCGTGCCCTGTGGAACCGGTGGTGGTTCCGGGTGGCGGTTCTCGCCTGCGTGATGGCCGTCCTGGTCGGCAGCGCCACGGCCGTCGTCCGGTCCCTGACCGAGGACGGCAGCTGTGCCGAGGGCACGGGGGAACTCGGACCCGACAACAAGGGTGTCGGGCTGACCGACGGCGATTACCCGTTCGCCTCCGGCCTGAAGAGGGTGAGCGAGCGGATCAAGACCGAGAACGACAGGGTCGCCGACACTGGGAAGCATTACGAGACCATCGTCTATATGAGGCCCATGACCGCTGAAGGGCCAGACCACGGGGCCCGGGCAGCGGTGCAACACGAACTGGAGGGGGCCTACACCGCCCAGTACCTGGCCAACCACCGCGATGGTGAGCAGATTCCGCTGATCAGGTTGCTGCTGGCCAATACCGGGAGCAACGCCGAGGCACTGGACTCCGTCGTCGACGAGACGGTCGCTCGAGGCGACTGCGAAAGAATCGTCGCGGTAGCCGGGCTCCGGCCCACCGCGGCCATGGAGAGGGCCGTCACGCGTCTGACCGAGGCCGGCGTGGCGACGGTCGCGTCCACCCCGGCAACCAGACAGCTGCGTGATGAGCCCGGACTGGTCACCATCGCACCCTCACCCGGCGATCAGGCCGCTGCCGTGGCGAAAACGCTGTCCACCAAGCCGTACGACGCCGAGAAGGTACTGCTCGTACGTGATGAGAACCCGCGATATCTCCTCACTCGCGAACTCGCCGAGGAATTCAAGGACGCGCTTCCCACCCGTCATTCACCCGAGATGACCTTCAACTCGTCGCAGGGCAGCACCGCCGCTTACTTCCAATACCAGATGCCCAATCTCTGCCTGGAGAAGGCCGGCGTGGTCTATTTCGCCGGACGCGGACTCGACCTCCCGGATTTCCTGACCGCGCTTGCTGACCGCTCTTGTGTCGGCAAGCGCATGACCGTCTTCTCCGGGGACGACGTCGCGCAGGCGCTGTTGTCGGAAAGGGCCGATGATCTCAAGCGCGCCCTGAGGAGAGGCAATGTGGAACTCCGCTACACAGGCCTTGCCCACGCGGACGCCTGGTCGGAGCGCCCGGGTTGCTTTTCCGCGAAGGCGACCGCGCCATTTCGCCGCGGCGGGGTGTACGAGAGGGAATTCCCCGGCAGTTCGTTGGGCGATGGATACGCGATCATGAGTCACGACATGATATTGACCGCCGTGACAGCGATCAGGACGGGCCAAGCCGTCTCGGCGGCGTCCGGGCGCGCCGCCGCCCTGTCCGTCATCCGCACGTTCTACGGCGTCCACGCCGTGGCGGGGGCCAGCGGCTGGATCTCGATGTCACGGGACGGCACCCCTGACCGTAAGGCGATCCCCATCATCGAGGTTGAAGCCGACGGCGATACACGCGTGGCAACTGTGCTGTCGCGCACCGGTATCCCTTACGAGCCGCCTGGTATGGAGAGGGCTTTCGTTCCTCATCCGATGCGATGATCCGGACACGGCGGGAGGGAGGGCAAGCGCTGGTGACCGTAGCCCCGGCGTTCAACGCGTTCAACGCCCTCCCCATCCCGGGGCACTTCCCGCGGCGGCCCTGCTGGCATACGACGGATACCTGTCCATCCGGAGTGAAACCGCGGGGTGCCCTCATGCCCGAAGACGCGCTCGCGCACCGTGCCACACCGTCCTCCGTCGCCGCCCGGGGGATGGCCTTCCTCTCCGCCTCCAAGGACGGTATGCCGTCCGCGCTGTACTCCTTCGACCCGTCCTTCGCCGAGACCGTGGAGTCCGGCGCAGCCCGCCGCCTGCTGCGGCAGCGGCACGGCACGGACATAGGGTTCGATCCGGGGGACGAGGCGTTCTCCGCGATGACCGCGCTGGCGGTGCTCCCGCCGACCGTCGGCCGGGCCGAGCGGCGCTTCGTGGCGGAGGTGGTCCGGCAGGTGGAGGGGGCGCGCCGGGGGAACCGTTTCCGGTTCTTTCCCAGTGTCCCCGCTTTCGCCGCCGACACCGATTGCACCGCTCTCGCGGCAGGCGCGCTCTTCGAGCACGGTCTGATCTCGAGAAGCCAGCTGCTGGCGACGGCTCAGGACCTCGTCAAGTCCTCGGCCAGGACCGAGGACGGAATGCCGGACGGCCCCCTCCGCAAAGGGGTCTTCCTCGTGTACTGGGACGACGGGGTGGAACCCGGCGTCTCGCCGCGCGGCCGCAAGCATGACGCGGTCGTCTGCGCCAACATACTGGCCACCCTGCACCTCGCGGCGGGGCATACGGACATGTGCCTCGCCACCATCACGTATCTTCACAGCCACTTGATGTCCGGCGACTACGAGAAGGGCACGCGCTACTACCCGTCCCCCGCGGCCTTAGTGCACGCCGCCGCCCGCGTGTGCCGTCGGTGCGAACAGTGCGCGAGCCGGCTGGCCAGCCCGCTGGCAGCCGCCCTGAGACGCGCGGAACCGGAAGGCGCCCTTGGCCTCGCGCTGCTGGCTATCGCCGCGGACCACCTCGGGCTCGCTTGCCCGGCCCAGTGGCGTGAGCAACTCGCCGCACAGCAGCGGCAGGACGGTTCGTGGCCCGCGTCCGGCTATTTCCGGATGGGAAGGGTGCCGCTCTGGTTCGGCTCCCCGCACCTCACGACCGCCTTCGCCGTCCGCGCCCTGCACGGATGGACGCCGTGACCGCCGCCCGGCCGGAGTTTCTCGACGGGCAACACCGCTGTGTCACAGAGGAGTTGCTCTCCTGGTCGCTGAGCCACTGCACCTGCGCCAGGGGCAGGGACTATCACGCCCGCCAGGCCTACATCGCGGCCACCTTCGACGCGTATTGCGCCCCGTGGCGGACTGCCGGCCCCGAGGTGAACAGCGGGAGGCTCTTCGTCCTGTTCGTCTTTCTGGTGGACGACGTGACGGTTGAGGAGATCGAGGCTGTGGTGCGGTGCATCGAGTCCGGTGCCCTGGATGCGCCGTACGAGGGCGTGGCATGCGTCCACGCGATCCTGGAGACGCTCCGCCGGAAGGGGGCCTCCACCGCGCGGCTGGAGGAAGCATTCCGGGCCTGGGCGTCCCGGGAGCTGGCCGAGCAGTCGCTCACCGTGGATGAGTTGACCGTCGAGAGCTACTGGCCGTACCGGAAGCACACGATTCTAGTGCCCCTCTACGACGCGTGCTGGACCGCCGAGCTCGGCCTGCACCTCGCCCCTGACATGGAGGAGACACTGGAGCTCAGCGGACTGCTTGAGCTGGCCGCGCACATCATCGTGCTCGCCAACGACCTGGGCTCACTCGACCGGGACGCCCGGCCGGTGGATGACACCCAGGTCGTCGACATCAACTCCGTCCTGCTGCTCGAGCCCGTCCTGGGATCACGCGAAGCAGCCGTCCGGCACGTCGTCGAGGAGCACAACCGTGACGCTGAGCGGTTCGCCGCACGGGCTACGCAGCTGCTGGCCGAACACGGACACGCGGAGCCGCGGCTGCGGGACCGGGTCGAGCTGATCCGTCTCCAGGCCAACGGCAACTTGGAAACCATCCACCACCTGGAGGACCGCTATCCCGGCAGCCGGGCACGGCTGAGCGGCCTGCGCGTGATCCCCGACGTGAGTTAGGGACGGGAGTCGCGTCGGATCAGCGAGCTGGGGGGACCCGGCAGTCCGGTTGCTGGAAGGACGCCGCGGCGACGACGGCGGACAGACTGCTGAGGCCGTTGACGGGCAGTCGAGGTTGGCGGTGATCGGAATCACCGCCACGACCGTGGTGAATGTTCGCAGTCGGGCGCACTACCGCGCGTAAGGAGGCGCGCACCCGGTGGTGCGCTGCCGAAGCGGTACGACTTCATCAGACAAACTCGCTTGTTTATCTGATGAAGCCATTGACCCCCGCCCGCCTCCTGGCTAGCGTCTGCCCCGCCGTCGAGGTCTCCGACGATCGAGGGGGAAGCCGCCGTGCCCGTGCCCGATCCCGTTCCCGGGCTCCCGCCCGCGTACCCGTCCAATGGCCGTGCCGGGCGCGTGGTGCAGGCGCTGGGCGCGCGGATCGTGCGCGGGGAGATGGCGCCCGGGGCCGCGGTGCCCACTGAGGAGCAGCTGGTCGCCGAGTACGGCGTCGGGCGCTCCTCGCTCCGAGAGGGCATCAAGGTCCTTGCCGGGAAAGGGCTGTTGGAGAGCCGTACGAGCGCCGGTACGAGGGTGCGCTCCCGCGAGTCCTGGAACCTGCTTGACCCCGATGTGCTGCGCTGGCGCTACCACCCCGAGGCGTCCGACACCGACGTGGCCGCCCTCGCCGACCTGCGCGTCGCGCTGGAGCCCGGCGCCGCCCGGCTGGCCGCGGAGTCGGCGGGGCCGGCCGCCCGGCGCGAGGTCGAGCGCGCCATGGCCGATCTGTGGGCCACCGTGGACGACCCGGACCCGCGCGCGTTCATCGAGGCCGATCTCGCCTTCCACCGCGCGGTGTTCGTGGCCGGCGCCAACGACCTGCTGCTCTACATCCACGACGTCATCAGCGTGCCGATGAGCGCGGTGCGGCCTCTCCACACGCACTCCGCCGGCCACAACAAGGAAACCCTGCCCGCCCACGAGCGGGTCGCGGTCGCGATCCGCCGGCGGCACCACAGGAAGGCTGAGGAAGCCATGCGGGAGATCGTCGAAGTCGCTCGCGAGGACGCGCTGCGGGAGCGCCCCGAGGACGCGCTGCGGCAGTGCGGGCCCGAGGGAGACCAGTGATGGCGGAACCGACCGGAAGAACCGAACCCGCCGGGGCAGTAGAGCGGACCGGAACAACCGAGCCGACCGCAACAACCGAGCGGACCGGAACAACCCAACCCGCCGGGGTGGCAGAGCCGGCGAAAACTCCCCAGGGGGACGGCGACGTACGCCTGGAGTACGTCGGTGCCGAAGGGCGGGTCGCCCTCCTCACTCTCGACCGGCCCGCCAAACTCAACGCGCTCACCCCGCGTATGACGGCCCAACTCGCCGCCCACATCGCCGAGATCAACACCGGCACCCGCGCCAGGGTCGTCGTCCTCACCGGCACCGGACGCGCCTTCTGCGCGGGCAGCGACATCCGCGGCCTCGACGCGTACGCCACGCCCTGGGAGTTCGGCAACCGGGACGACTACGGTGACCTGCTGCGCACCTGCCGCAAACCGGTGATCGCCGCCATCAACGGCCACGCCCTCGGCGGCGGCCTGGAGCTGGCCCTGGCGGCGGACATCCGGATCGCGGCCGCCTCGGCGCGGTTCGCGGCGCCCGAGGTGAAGCTCGGCTGGATCGGCGGCAGTGGCATGTCCGCCCAGCTGGTGCACAGCATCGGGCCGGGCAACGCGGCCCGGATGGTCCTCACCGGCGATCCGGTCGACGCCGCGACCGCCCTCGCCTGGGGGCTGGTCAGCGAAGTGGCCGACGACGACCGGCTGTTGGGGGTCGCCACCGAGCTCGGCGAGGCGATCGCCGCCCGCGCGCCGATCGCCGCGCAGACCGCGAAGCTCAACCTGCGCGCCGCCCACAGCATGCCCCTGGACGAGGCGATCCGCCTCGAACGCCACCTCCAGACCATCTGCTTCGCCACCGGCGACGCCGCCGAGGGCCGCGCCGCGTTCGCCGAGCGCCGTACGCCCGACTTCAAGGAGCGGTGACCATGGGAGCCCTGAGCGGATACCGCGTCGTGGACCTGTCCATCGCGATGGCCGGCCCCCTGGCCGCCATGCGCATGGGCGACCTGGGCGCCGACGTCGTCAAGGTCGAGCCGGTGACGGGGGAGTGGCAGCGCCATGCCCCGGCCGGCGGCGCCACCGGGAACCGGATCAACGCCTCGTTCCTGGCCCTGAACCGCAACAAGCGCAGCCTGGCCCTCGACCTCAAGTCCCCGGCCGGGCGCCAGGCCGTCCACGACCTCATAGCCGGCGCCGACGTGTTCGTGCAGAACTACCGCACCGGCGTGGCCGAACGCCTCGGCGTGGACTACGAGTCGGTCCGCAGGACCAACCCCGGGATCGTCTACGTCTCCATCTCCGGCTACGGCAAGGACGGCCCGTACGCGAACCGGCCCGGCCAGGATCTGCTGCTCCAGGCCATGTCCGGCGCGATGTACAACGTCGGGCGCGAGGGCGACCCGCCGCAGCCCGCCGGGACGTACACGATCGACGCGATCACCGCGTACAGCGCGGTCGAGGGTGCGCTGGCCGCGCTGCTGCACCGGGAGCGGACCGGCGAGGGCCAGCTCGTCAGCGTGAACATGCTGGACGCCGCGCTGGCCGTGCAGGCCCAGGAGTTGACCATCTACACCGTGGGCGGGGTCCCGCAGCGGCGCGGCGGCCGGCCGCACGGGCACACCTACATCCGCGCCCCCTACGGCGCGTTCGCCACCGCCGACGGCCACGTCGCCCTGGCCATGCCCAATCTCGCCGTGCTGGGCGGGCTGCTGGGCAGCGCCGAACTGTCCGCGATGGACGAGAACGTGGACGGGCACACCCGCCGCGACGACATCAACGCCATCGTGTCCGCCGCCCTCACGACCCGTACGACCGGGGAGTGGCTGGAGCTGTTCGCCGAACACGGCCTGTGGGCGAGCCCGGTGTACGCGTACGCGGACGTGCTCCGCGACCCGCAGGTGCGGCACAACGGCTCCCTGGTCACGTACGAGCACCCCACCGAGGGCACCGTGACCACCCCCGGCTTCCCCTTCCGGCTCAGCCGGACCGCGCCCGAGGTCAGCCGGGGCGCGCCGCTGGCCGGTGAGCACACCCGGGAGCTGCTGGCCGAACTCGGCTACGCGGCGGACCGGATCGACGCGCTCCTCGCCGAGGGCGCGGCGGCGCAGGACCGGTCGGCACAGGCCCCATCGGCACAGGACTCATCGGGACAAGACCCGGCGGCACAAGACCAGTTGGCGCAGCGCCCGGTGGCGCAGTCGGCGACCCGACAGCAGGAGGCGAGCACAGCATGACCATCGCGGTGGTGACCGGCGCCGGT
>NZ_LIQY01000191.1:0-720 GCF_001418495.1 Streptomyces pathocidini
GATAAGGCAGTCTTGTTCCGTGCCTGAATCCGGATCCGCAGACGCCCATCCCCACGCCGCAACCTTGCGCAGGCTGGAGAAGTCCTCCGGCCGCCTGGCCGCCAACGCCATCACGCGCATGGACGAGACGCTGCCGTGGTACCGCGCCATGCCCCCGGAGAACCGTTCCTGGATCGGCCTGGTCGCCCAGGCCGGCATCGCGGCCTTCACCGAGTGGTTCCGGCACCCGGAGACCCCGCAGGCCATCAGCACCGATGTCTTCGGCACCGCGCCCCGCGAGCTGACCCGCGCCATCACGCTCCGCCAGACCGTCGAGATGGTGCGGACGACCATCGAGGTCATGGAGTCCGCCATCGACGAGGTGGCGGCCCCCGGCGACGAGTCCGCGCTGCGCGAGGCGCTGCTGGTCTACGCGCGCGAGATCGCCTTCGCCACCGCCCAGGTGTACGCGCAGGCCGCCGAGGCCCGGGGCGCCTGGGACGCCCGCCTCGAATCGCTGGTGGTCAACGCGGTGCTGTCCGGGGAGGCCGACGAGGGCGCGCTGTCCCGCGCGGCCGCGCTCGGCTGGAACTCCCCCGAGCACGTCATCGTCGTGCTGGGCACCGCCCCCGACGGCGACAGCGAGCTGACCGTCGAGGCCATCCGCCGGGCCGCTCGCCACGCCAAGCTCCAGGTCCTGACCGGGGTGCTGGGCGCCCGCCTCGTGGTGATCGCGGGCGG
>NZ_LIQY01000191.1:741-9060 GCF_001418495.1 Streptomyces pathocidini
CGCGCAGGCCGCCGCCGCCGGGCTGCGGGCCTGCACGGCCTGGCCGGACGCCCCGCGCCCGGTCCTTGCCGACGATCTGCTGCCCGAGCGCGCGATGGCCGGAGACGCGGCCGCGCGCGAGCAGCTGGTGGAGGAGATCTACAGACCGCTGGAGGAGGCGGGCTCCGCTCTCCTGGAGACGCTGAGCGTCTACCTGGAGCAGGCGAGCAGCCTCGAAGGGGCCGCCCGGATGCTCTTCGTGCACCCCAACACCGTGCGCTACCGGCTCCGACGTGTGACGGACGTCACCGGCTGGTCGCCGTCCGATGTACGGTCGGCGTTCACGCTCCGTATCGCGCTGATTCTGGGGCGTCTGGCCGACGGGGACGGCCAGCTCTAGTCTTTTGTCCGACACCCACAATTCCCCCGACGGTTCTTGGTCCCTGTCCCCACCGGCGGCCGGGACCGTCCACAAGAGAGAGTGTGAGAGTGCTCGTACTCGTCGCTCCCGGCCAGGGCGCCCAGGCGCCCGGCTTTCTGACTCCCTGGCTCGAACTCCCCGGCGTCGCCGAACGCCTCGGGGAGTGGTCCGACGTCGCCGAACTCGACCTGGTGCACTACGGCACCAAGGCCGACGCCGAGGCGATCCGCGACACCTCCGTGGCGCAGCCGCTGCTGGTGGCCGCCGGACTGGTGTCGGCGGGGCAGCTCTTCGGCACGCCTGAGGACTTCGCGCGCCGCGTCGGCGCCGCCGCCGGCCACAGCGTCGGTGAGATCACCGTGGCCGCGGCCACCGGTGTGCTGGCGCCCGAGGCCGCCATCGGGTTCGTACGCCAGCGCGGTCTGGCCATGGCGAAGGCCGCGGCCGTCACCGAGACCGGCATGTCCGCGGTCCTCGGCGGTGACCCGGAGGCCGTGGTCGCGCACCTGGAGGGCCTCGGCCTGGCGCCGGCGAACATGAACGGTGCGGGGCAGATCGTCGCCGCGGGCACCGCAGAGCAGCTGGCCGCGCTCGCCGAGAACCGGCCGGAGAAGGCCCGCGTCATCCCGTTGAAGGTGGCCGGCGCGTTCCACACCCACCACATGGCCCCCGCGGTCGCGACGCTGGAGGCGCTGGTCCCCGACCTGGCCGTCCAGGACCCGGTGACCGCCTACGTCTCCAACAAGGACGGCGAGACCGTGGCCACCGGCCAGGAGGTCGTACGCCGGCTGGTGGCGCAGGTGTCCAACCCGGTGCGCTGGGACCTGTGCATGGAGACCTTCCAGCGGCTCGGCGTCACCGCGATGATCGAGCTGTGCCCGGGCGGCACGCTCACCGGGCTGGCCAAGCGTGCCCTGCCCGGGGTGAAGACCGTCGCCCTGAAGACCCCGGAGAACCTCGACGCGGCCCGCGAGTTGATCGCGGAGCACGCCGCCTCGGCCGGTACCGACTCGTCCGCCGACACGACCGCCGAATAGGAGCCGCGAGAGCATGGCAGCGAAGATCAGGCCGAGCAAGGGCGCCCCGTACGCGCGCATCCTCGGCGTCGGCGGCTACCGCCCGACGCGGGTGGTGCCGAACGAGGAGATCCTCAAGCACATCGACTCGTCCGACGAGTGGATCCGCTCCCGCTCCGGCATCGCGACCCGCCACTGGGCGGGCCCCGAGGAGACGGTCGCCGAGATGTCGATCGAGGCCGCGGGCAAGGCCATCGCGGCGGCGGGGATCACGGCCGAGCAGATCGGCGCCGTCGTCATCTCGACGGTCTCCCACTTCAAGCAGACCCCGTCCATCGCCACCGAGATCACCCACCGGCTCGGTGCCGGCAAGGCCGCGGCCTTCGACATCTCCGCCGCCTGCGCGGGCTTCGGCTACGGCCTGACGATCGCCAAGGGCCTGGTCGTCGAGGGCAGCGCGGAGTACGTGCTGGTGGTCGGCGTCGAGCGCCTCTCGGACCTCACCGACGTGACCGACCGCTCCACCGCCTTCCTCTTCGGGGACGGCGCGGGCGCGGTCGTCGTCGGCCCGGCGGACGAGCCCGGTATGGGCCCCACCGTCTGGGGCTCGGAGGGCGACAAGGCCGACGTCATCGAGCAGACCATCCCCTGGGACGGCTTCCGCGTCGGCAACGTGGCCGAGCTGCCGGTCGGCGAGGACGGTGAGCTGAAGTTCCCGTCGCTCCGCCAGGAGGGCCAGGCCGTCTTCCGCTGGGCCGTGTTCGAGATGGCCAAGGTCGCCCAGCAGGCGCTGGACGCGGCCGGGATCACCCCGGACGAACTCGACGTCTTCATCCCGCACCAGGCCAACATGCGGATCATCGACTCGATGGTGAAGACCCTCAAACTGCCGGAGCACGTCACGGTCGCCCGCGATGTGGAGACCACCGGCAACACCTCGGCCGCCTCGATCCCGCTCGCGATGGAGCGGCTGCTGGCGACCGGACAGGCGAAGAGCGGCGACACCGCGCTCGTCATCGGCTTCGGGGCGGGTCTCGTTTACGCCGCCACGGTCGTTACCCTCCCTTAGGCAAGATCCACCCCGCATTTCACAGCGAAAAGCGAAAGAACAGAAGGAGCGCCGCCATGGCCGCCACCCAGGAAGAGATCGTCGCGGGTCTCGCGGAGATCGTGAACGAGATCGCCGGTATCCCCACCGAGGATGTCCAGCTCGACAAGTCGTTCACCGACGACCTGGACGTCGACTCGCTGTCCATGGTCGAGGTCGTTGTCGCCGCCGAGGAGCGCTTCGACGTCAAGATCCCGGACGAGGACGTCAAGAACCTGAAGACCGTCGGCGACGCGGCCGACTACATCCTGAAGCACCAGGCCTGAGCCAGCCGAGCGTTTGTCGCCACCCCGCGGTGGCGCCGTCGATTCGGACCCCTCTACACGTGGAGAAAGAATTCCTGTGAACGCGACCAATCGCACCGTGGTCGTCACCGGTATCGGCGCAACCACACCGCTGGGTGGCGACACCGCATCGACCTGGGAGAACCTGGTCGCCGGGCGCTCCGGTGTCAGCCTGCTCAAGCAGGACTGGGCCGTCGACCTCCCGGTGAAGATCGCCGCGCAGATCGCGGTCGAGCCCGGTGAGATCATCCCCCGCCCGCAGGCCCGCAAGCTGGACCGCTCCGCGCAGTTCGCGCTGATCGCGGCCCGCGAGGCCTGGGCGGACGCGGGCTTCACCGCCAAGGCCGGCGAGCCCGGCGCGTCAGCCGCCGACGGGGACCCGGAGATCGACCCCGATCGGCTCGGGGCGGTCATCGCCTCCGGCATCGGCGGCGTGACCACGCTCCTCGACCAGTACGACGTGCTGAAGGAGAAGGGCGTACGCCGTGTCTCCCCGCACACGGTGCCGATGCTCATGCCGAACAGCCCCTCGGCCAACGTCGGCCTGGAGGTGGGCGCCCGCGCGGGTGTCCACACCCCGGTCAGCGCCTGCGCGTCTGGTGCCGAGGCCATCGGGTACGCGATCGAGATGATCCGCAGCGGCCGCGCCGACGTGGTCGTCGCGGGCGGCACCGAGGCGGCCATCCACCCGCTTCCCATCGCCGCGTTCGGCAACATGATGGCGATGTCGAAGAACAACGACGACCCCGAGGGCGCCTCCCGGCCGTACGACACGGCCCGCGACGGCTTCGTCCTCGGCGAGGGCGCCGGTGTGGTCGTCCTGGAGTCGGCCGAGCACGCCACCCGGCGTGGTGCGCGCGTCTACGCCGAGGCCCTCGGCCAGGGTGTCTCCGCGGACAGCCACCACATCACCCAGCCCGAGCCCTCCGGCAAGGGCATCGCGCACGCCCTGCAGAACCTGCTGGCCAACACCGACCTCAAGCCGTCGGAGATCGCGCACGTCAACGCGCACGCGACCTCGACGCCGCAGGGCGACGTGGCCGAGATCAAGGCGCTGCGGAAGGTCTTCGGCGACGACGTGGACCACATGGCGCTGTCCGGCACGAAGTCGATGACCGGTCACCTCCTCGGTGGCGCGGGCGGTATCGAGACGGTCGCCAGCGTGCTGGCGCTGTACCACCGGATCGCCCCGCCGACGATCAACATCGAGAACCTCGACCCCGAGGCAGACGCCGACGTCGTACGCGACACGGCGCGCCAGCTGCCGAGCGGCACCATCGCGGCGCTCAACGACTCGTTCGGCTTCGGCGGCCACAACGTCGTCCTGGCGTTCCGCTCGATCTGAGCCGGCTGAGCCCGGAACGATCCGAGTCGGCCGCGCCCGGCACGAAGCACGGAGCCCGTCCGGCGGTCCTCAACCGCCGGACGGGCTTCGCCGTTCGGTCACCGGGAGCCTCCGGTCACCGCGGACCGGTGTCCTCGAAGCTCGCGAAGTAGCTCGCGGCCATGTCCTCCCGGCCGTGCCCCATGCGCTCCGCGCGGCGGAACCGCTCCGCTCCGGCGGCGGCGACGTCGAGTCGTACACCGGCCCGCTCCCCCGCCTCCACGATCAGCCGGGCGTCCTTGGCCGCGGTCGCCACCGAGAAGCTCGGGGCGTAGTCGCCGGCCGCGATGGCCGCGGCCTTGAGGCGGAGGTAGCCGCAGTCCAGCGCCCCGCCCGCGACCGCGTCGAGGAACCCCTGCGGCTCCACGCCCAGGCCCTCGGCGAGCGCCAGCGCCTCGGCGGTGCCGTTGGTGAGCGCCAGCACCCAGCTGTTGCAGACGAGTTTGAGGCGGCTGGCCGCGCCGCTCGCCCCGTCCTCGGCGATCCAGACCGTACGGCTGCCCACGGCGTCGTAGACGGGCGCCAGGGTGGCCCGGGCCTCCTCGGGGCCGGCGGCCAGGACGGTCAACTGGCCGTTCTCGGCGGGCTGTCGGGTGCCGAGGACGGGCGCGTCGACGAAGACGAGGTCGTGCTCACCCGCGAAGGCGGCGAGCGGTTCGAGGGAGCCGAGCCCGGCGGTGGTGGACTGCGACCACACAGTCCCGGGGGCCAGGGCGGAGGCCGCGGCGCGCATCGTCTCCAGCGCGGCGGGCCCGTCGTACAGCATGGTCAGGACGACGGCGGCGCCTTCGACGGCGGCGGCGGGGTCGTCGGCGATCCGGGCACCGTCGGCGGCGAGTGGCTCCGCCTTGTCGCGGGTACGGTTCCAGACGCGGACGTCGAGTCCGGCGCGGCACAGGTTGCGGGCCATCGCGGCGCCCATGATGCCGGTGCCCAGAACGGCTACGGAGGTTGTGTCCGGGGGCTCGGGGGCCGATCCCGGAGAAGTCGCGGTAGGCATGCCCAGCACGCTACGGGTTCGGGTCCGCCCGGGGCGACGACCGAACCGGCGGGCCGTCAGACGACCTGGTGCAGCCAGCGGACCGGCGCGCCCTCGCCCGCGTACCGGAACGGCTCCAGTTCGTCGTCCCAGGGCTTGCCCAGCAGCTTGGCGATCTCGGCCTCGAGGTCGGTCTCGCCGCGAGCGGACCTGGCGAGCGCGGCGCGCAGCCGGTCCTCGGGGATGAGGATGTCGCCGTGGATACCGGTGACGGCATGGAAGATGCCCAGGTCGGGGGTGGAGCTGTAGCGCTCGCCCTCGGCGGTGGGGCAGGGCTCCGCGGTCACCTCGAAGCGCAGCAGGTGCCAGCCGCGCAGGGCGGACGCCAGCTTGGACGCCGTGCCGGGCTCGCCCTGCCAGGAGAACTCGGCGCGCCAAGTCCCGGGCGAGGCGGGCTGTCTGATCCAGTCGAGGCTGACACGCACGCCGAGTACGCCCGCGACGGCCCATTCAACGTGCGGGCACAGCGCGCGCGGTGCGGAGTGCACGTACAGAACTCCACGTGTCGTCACCGGGACCTCCAGTGTGGGACGAGGTTCGCCTTCCCCAGCGGCCTCGTGCCCGTACCGGTCCCGTCCGGGGCAGCATCCGACATCTTGCCCCAAAGGTCCCTTCCGTACCAGCTCCCGAGGTCACTTGCAGTAAACACCATCGGGGGCAATTCTCCAGAAAAGGGACAGTATGTGACGTGATGCAATTAACCGGGTTGCCGGAGACGCGCACGCTCCTCTGGTTCGACAGGCCGTCAGGACGCTCTCCCTTACGGGAACCGGCCCGACGCCACGGGAAAAGCTACCGCGCGCCGGGACCACAGGAGTCACCTACCGTCGGTCCGGGCGCAGATCGGTGAAGCTTTCACCCGCCGGGACGGCCGGTAACCCTCCGTTCGGGGAACGTCCGAGCGGCTCAATTCGTCCCCCTGAGTGGGGGAGCGGGAGGAAGTCTTCCCGCGAGGGGATGTGGAGCGGGACATGCGGGACGAGAGTCGGCTCGCGCACCGGGGTGCGCGACGAAAGCGGGCGGTCGCCGCGGTGGTCGCCCTGGTGCTGGCCGGGCTGGCCGGCGTCACGGGCTGTGACGAGCAGCGGCCGGCCGCCGACCGGCCCCGGCCCCGCCCGGCGCCGATGTGGGACACCAGCCCGCGGTCGATCGCGGCGGTCGGGGACTCCATCACGCGCGGCTTCGACGCCTGCGGCGTGCTCATCGACTGCCCCCAGGTCTCCTGGGTCACCGGCACGGACCCGAAGGTGCGCAGCCTGGCGCAGCGGCTGCTCAAGCGTCCGGAGCGCGGGAGTTGGAACCTCGCGCGGTCCCGGGCGCGGATGGCGGACCTGCCGGGGCAGGTCGACGCCGCCGTCCGGAAGAGACCCGAGCTGGTCACAGTGATGGCCGGCGCGAACGACGCGTGCCGGCCCAGTACCGCGCAGATGACACCGGTGGGCGCCTTCCGCGAGAGCTTCGCGCAGGCGCTGCGGAAACTGCGGCGTGCCCTGCCGAAGACGCAGGTGTACGTGGCGAGCGTGCCGGATCTGAAGCGGCTGTGGTCGGAGGGGCGGCGGAACGAACTCGGCAAGCAGGTGTGGAGGCTGGGCATCTGCGCGTCGATGCTCAGCGATCCGGATGCGGTGGACCAGGCCGCGACGGACCGGCGGCAGCGGGTGTACGACCGGGTGGTGGCGTACAACGCCGCACTGAAGGAGGTCTGCGCGCAGGACCGGCTGTGCCGGTACGACGGCGGGCAGGTCTTCGCCTACCGGTTCACCGGGGCGCAGTTGAGCCCGTGGGACTGGTTCCACCCGAGCGTGGACGGCCAGCGGCGACTGGCGGAGTTGGCCTTCCGCCGGATTACTGCCAAGTCCTGACGGAGTCCGGTTACCGCCGAGTCCTGAGGGTCCGGTTACCGCCGAGTCCTGGCGGGGCCCGGTCCGGTCGGCTGCGCCGGGCCCGGCTCTGCTGCCTCTCCTGGGTGGCTTCGGCGACGGCGAAGGCGGCCAGGCCGCGAGCGCGGGGTGGCGGGGAGTTGGTGCCGGCGCAGGTCGTGGAGAGGCCTCCACCGGCCTGCCCGCGGCGAGTTCGGCCTGCCCGCGCTCCCCGGGTGAACCGAAAAACGCTTCGAAGGGGTCATCGCCGCCCGACCCCTGGACACCCCCGAAAAGCGGCCGGCGGTGCGCCCCCGGGGAGTTGGGAGTGCGTTGTGTGACGTGTTGGCATCCTGCCCGGCGATTCGCCGCGGGTTGCCCCGTTTCGCGGACCGATCCCGCCGCAAGCCGTTGACACAGGTCACACCCGGGAATAGCGTCGCGCCAGCATTTCGAACGCATGACGAAATACCGAACAAGACGAACCGGACCAAGGGGTCAAGAGCCGTGCGCATCACGGGAATCAGCACGCATGTGGTCGGAACACCCTGGCGCAATCTGACGTATGTCCAGGTCCACACCGACGAGGGGCTGACGGGTGTCGGCGAGACGCGGATGCTCGGGCGCACCGACGCGCTCGTCGGCTACCTGCGGGAGGCGGAGGCCAACCACATCGCGGGCTCCGACCCGTTCGCGGTCGAAGATCTCGTACGCCGCATGAAGTACGGCGACTACGGGCGCGCCGGCGAGATCGTGATGTCCGGTATCGCCTGTGTGGAGATGGCCTGTTGGGACATCAAGGGCAAGGCGCTGGGTGTGCCGGTCTGGCAGCTGCTCGGCGGGCGCGTCACGGACAAGGTCAAGGCGTACGCGAACGGCTGGTACACCACCGAGCGCACGCCCGAGGCGTACCACAAGGCGGCGCAGGCGGTGATCGAGCGCGGCTACCGGGCCCTGAAGATCGACCCGTTCGGGACCGGGCACTTCGAACTCGACCATGCCGAGAGCCTGTACGCGGTGTCGCTGATCGAGGCGGTACGCGACGCGATCGGGCCGGATGCCGAGCTGATGCTGGAGATGCACGGGCGCTTCTCCCCCGCCACGGCCGTGCGGCTGGCGCGCGATCTCGCGCCGTTCCAGCCCGCGTGGCTGGAGGAGCCGGTGCCGCCGGAGAACCTCAAGGCGCTGGCGAAGGTGGCGGAGAAGGTGGAGCTGCCGGTCGCGACCGG
>NZ_LIQY01000192.1 GCF_001418495.1 Streptomyces pathocidini
CCCCTGCTCACCATGGCAATCACCGGCTAAAGTCGCAGGCAACCCTCTTTTTCCGGCCGTCGTCGTACAGAAAGGTGCGCACCGATGACCGAGCATCATCTGCCGTCCCAGCTCGAAGTGAGCCCGGAGGCGCCCGACCGCAACCTGGCCCTGGAGCTCGTACGGGTCACCGAGGCCGCCGCGATGGCCGCGGGCCGCTGGGTGGGCCGCGGGGACAAGATCGGCGCGGACGGCGCGGCCGTCAAGGCCATGCGGACCCTCGTCTCCACCGTCTCGATGAACGGCGTCGTCGTCATCGGCGAGGGCGAGAAGGACGAGGCGCCCATGCTCTTCAACGGTGAGCGGGTCGGCGACGGGACCGGTGCGGAGTGCGACGTCGCCGTGGACCCCGTCGACGGGACGACGCTCACCGCCAAGGGCATGTCCAACGCCGTGTCCGTGCTGGCGGTCGCCGACCGGGGCACGATGTTCGACCCGTCCGCCGTCTTCTACATGGACAAGCTGGCGACCGGCCCCGAAGCCGCCGACTACGTGGACATCACCGCTCCCCCGTCGGTCAACATCCGCCGGGTCGCCAAGGCCAAGCACGGCGCGCCCGAGGACGTCACGGTCGTCGTGCTGGACCGGCCGCGCCACAAGGAGCTGGTCAAGGAGATCCGCGAGACCGGCGCCCGGATCAAGTTCATCTCGGACGGCGACGTCGCGGGCGCGATCATGGCTGTGCGGGAGAACACCGGCGTCGACCTGCTGATGGGCATCGGCGGCACGCCGGAGGGCATCATCGCGGCCTGCGCGATCAAGTGCCTGGGCGGCACGATCCAGGGTCGGCTGTGGCCCAAGGACGACGAGGAGAAGCGGCGCGCGCTGGACGCGGGGCACGATCTGGACCGCGTACTGCACACCGACGACCTGGTCAGCGGCGAGAACGTGTTCTTCGTCGCCACCGGCATCACGGACGGCGAACTGCTGCGCGGTGTGCGGTACCGCGCGGAGACCGCCACCACCGACTCGCTGGTGATGCGCTCCAAGTCCGGCACCATCCGGCAGATCGACTCCACCCACCGGCTGTCGAAGCTGCGCGCCTACAGCGCCATCGACTTCGACCGGGCGCGCTAGGCGTGCCACGACCCGCATAGGCCGGAAAACCCGCGGGGCGCCCCAACAGGGGCGCCCCGCGGGTCCGTTCGGTCAGCCCGCCGCCGCGATGCGCGAGACCGCCGCCGAGCGGGCGGCCTTCTGCAGTTCGACCTCGCGGCGCCGCCTGCGGGCCAGCACGACCCGGCGCTCGGCCGCGGTCAGCCCGCCCCACACGCCGTACGGCTCGGGCTGGAGCAGGGCGTGCTCGCGGCACTCGACCATCACCGGGCACCGGGCGCAGACCCGCTTCGCCGCCTCCTCGCGCGACAGCCGGGCGGCCGTCGGCTCCTTCGAGGGGGCGAAGAACAGCCCGGCCTCGTCGCGGCGGCACACCGCCTCCGAGTGCCACGGGCCGGCCTCGTCCCGATCTCGCATGCGCTGCGGGGGTACGGCGGCCTGCAGGGGCTGATGCGGCGGTTGCAGCACGGTCTACTCCTGACGACGGCGTTCGCGAAAAGAGGCACCTTTGCGCGTCCCGCGCGTACGGCCGCTGGCAACCCCCATGCCGTACGAGGACGATGCGCTCTCCCTACCCGCTGTGCGCACGCCTATGCACACCGTCGCGGTTTGCTAACCGCCGAGATGCTTGCGCATGTGACGGTTGACGCGCTCGTTGATGCGCGCGTGCAGATCCTCCAGGAAGTGGCCGCGCTTGGGGCGGGCCTCGATGCTGCCGAAGACCGCGTGGCCGCTGACGACCACCACGGGCGCACGGGGATCGGCGGACTCCTGGGTTTCCACCTCGACCGAGCCGAAGATGCCCGTGCCCGAGCCGCGGAGCGTGATGTTCTCCGGCAGCCGGATCTCCACGCTGCCGAAGATCGAAGTCGCGCGGACGTGGACCTCCGGGTGCTCGAACAGCGCCTCGGTGAGGTCGATCTCGACGCTGCCGAAGAAGGCGAACGCGTGGGTGCGCCGGGCGATCCGCCAGCGGCCCCTGCGGGTCGAGGCGCTGAAGATCGCGACCAGGTTCTCGTCCGCGTCGGGGGCACCGGAGAGGGTGGCGGCGTACGCAGGCCGGGGGTGGGCGCCGGAGACGGCGGGCAGGTCACGGACCAGCGGCTCCAACTCGCCCACCGTCTTGGCGCGGTAGACCCGGTCGATCCGCTCGGCGTGCTCGTCCGCGGTCAGCCGGCCCTCGGCGAGCGCCTCACGCAGGATGTCCGCGAACCGATCGCGGTCCGCGTCGGACGCGCGGATCTCGGCCGCGGCGACGGCGGGCGCGGGCGCGGCGACGGCGGGCGCGGCGACCGGGGGCTTGGTCAGGGATACGGGCTGCTGTCGAGGCTCATCCACCCGGGCAGCATAGCGAAACGCGATACATCGCGACTAGGGGGTGGGGGTCGTTCCCCGGGGGTTCCCGGGGTTTCTGAGTTCCCGGGGCTCCCGGGGCATGGCGTAAGGGGCGGGCTCCAAGGAGCCCGCCCCTTACAGCACGTCGGGTTCCCGGGTTCCCTGGGGTTCCCGGACGCGGGAGTTCCCGGGGCCTGAGGGTTCCCGGAGTTTCCAGGGTTCTCACGGAAGTGGCCAGGCCGCCGGGTAAGCCTTACCTCACACCCCGATCGGGCCCAGGCCGTTCTACGCTGTTTCCGCTTCCCCGAACCTAGTGAGGACTGGCCGCCATGCCCGAGTTCGCGTACACCGATCTGCTGCCCCAGGGCGAGGACACCACGCCGTACCGCCTGGTGACCGCGGAGGGCGTGAGCACCTTCGAGGCCGACGGGCGCACGTTCCTCAAGGTCGAGCCGGAGGCGCTGCGCCGGCTCGCCGCCGAGGCGATGCATGACATCTCGCACTACCTGCGCCCCGCCCACCTCGCCCAGCTGCGCCGCATCCTGGACGACCCCGAGGCCTCCCCCAACGACCGCTTCGTGGCGCTCGATCTGCTGAAGAACGCGAACATCGCGGCCGCGGGCGTGCTGCCGATGTGCCAGGACACCGGCACCGCGATCGTCATGGGCAAGCGCGGGCAGCACGTACTCACCGGGGGCGGCGACGAGGAGGCCCTCAGCCGCGGCATCTACGACGCGTACACGAAGCTGAACCTGCGCTACTCGCAGATGGCCCCGCTGACCATGTGGGAGGAGAAGAACACCGGCTCGAACCTGCCCGCGCAGATCGAGCTGTACGCGACGGACGGCGGCGCGTACAAGTTCCTCTTCATGGCCAAGGGCGGCGGCTCGGCCAACAAGTCCTTCCTCTACCAGGAGACGAAGGCGGTGCTGAACGAGGCCTCCATGATGAGGTTCCTGGAGGAGAAGATCCGTTCGCTGGGCACGGCCGCCTGCCCGCCGTACCACCTGGCGATCGTGGTGGGCGGCACAAGCGCCGAGTACGCGCTGAAGACCGCGAAGTACGCCTCCGCGCACTACCTCGACGAGCTGCCGGCCGAGGGCTCCCCCACCGGGCACGGCTTCCGCGACAAGGAGCTGGAGGAGAAGGTCTTCGAACTGACGCAGAAGATCGGCATCGGCGCGCAGTTCGGCGGCAAGTACTTCTGCCACGACGTGCGCGTGGTGCGCCTGCCGCGGCACGGCGCGTCCTGCCCGGTCGCCATCGCCGTCTCCTGCTCGGCCGACCGGCAGGCCGTCGCGAAGATCACCGCCGAGGGCGTCTTCCTGGAGCAGCTGGAGACGGACCCGGCGCGGTTCCTGCCGGAGACGACGGACGAGGCTCTGCTCGACAGCGGCTCCGCCGCGGGCGACGCCGGCGCGGTGCGGATCGATCTGAACCGGCCCATGGACGAGATCCGCGCGGAGCTCACCAAGTACCCGGTCAAGACCCGGCTTTCGCTCACCGGACCGCTCGTCGTCGCCCGCGACATCGCACATGCGAAGATCAAGGAGCGGCTGGACGCGGGCGAGGAGATGCCCCAGTACCTCCGGGATCACGCCGTTTACTACGCCGGCCCGGCCAAGACCCCGGAGGGCTACGCGTCCGGGTCCTTCGGGCCGACCACCGCCGGCCGGATGGACGCCTACGTCGAGCAGTTCCAGGCGGCGGGCGGGTCGTACGTGATGCTGGCCAAGGGCAACCGCTCGAAGCAGGTCACGGACGCGTGCGGCACGCACGGGGGCTTCTACCTCGGCTCCATCGGCGGGCCGGCCGCGCGGCTGGCGCAGGACTGCATCAAGAAGGTGGAGGTCCTGGAGTACGCGGAGCTGGGCATGGAGGCGGTCTGGAAGATCGAGGTCGAGGACTTCCCGGCGTTTGTCGTCGTCGACGACAAGGGCAACGACTTCTTCCAGGACCCGTCCCCCACGACCCCGACCTTCACGAGCATTCCGGTACGCCCGAAGGCCTGACGCCTGGCGCGGCCCCTGCCCCCACC